>JANLTL010000743.1:0-4818 GCA_031362905.1 Burkholderiales bacterium
ATGTTTCAGCCGGCCATGCTGGTCGGCGCGACCGTCACCTTCGTGACGCCCTGGTCACCCGAAAAATTCATGACCACCTGCGCACGCGATGCCGTCACTGCCGCTTTTATGGTGCCGACCCAGGCCAACGTGCTGGTCAGCTACGCGCAGTTTGATGCGGCCGCATTGGCCACCTGGCGCAAGCTCTCGTTTGCCGGCGCCCCCATGCCCGATTGGGTGCAGGTGGCGTTGCGGCAAAAATTGCCGGCACTTCAGCTGACGCAAATTTACGGCCAAAGCGAAATGGGCGTGCTCACCAGCCTGCGCGACTGGTATCTGCCGGCCAAGCTCGGCAGCATTGGCCGCCAGGCCTTCAACGTCGATGTCGGGCTGTTTGACCTTGAAGGGCGCCCGGTGGCACCCGGCGCGATCGGTGAAATCGCTTCGCGCGGCGACAACCTGATGCTCGAGTATTACAACGAACCCGAGCAAACCGCGGCGTTCTACAAGTTTCCGGCGCTGCTGCCCGGCTGGGGCTTCACCGGTGATGTCGGCAGCATCGATGCGGAGGGCTTCATCACGCTCATCGACCGCGCCAAGGACATGCTGATTTCAGGCGGTGAAAATGTCTACCCGAAGGAAATTGAGGATGTGCTGTATCTGCTGCCTGACGTGGCCGAGTGCGCGGTGTTCGGCGTGCCCGACGAAAAATTCGGTGAACTGCCCGCCGCCTACCTGCAACTCAAGAGCGGCGCCACACTGACCGAAGCACAGGTGCTGGCCCACGTAGAAGCGAAGCTGGCGCGGCTCAAGCGGCCGCGCCTGATCAAGTTTGTCAGCGAGTTCCCCAAAACCCCGATTGGCAAAATTCAGAAAAACCTGTTGAAAGAACCTTACTGGCAAGAACGCAACAAAATATGAGCCGCTACGACCATTACAAAACCCTCGCCATTACGCGCCACGCAGTGGACGAAAAGCGCGGCATTCTTGAAGTGGTGATGGGCGCAGGCCAGGCCAAGGCGGGCAAGCTCGCCACGGCCGACCACGCCGGCCACAAGGAGCTTTCCACCATCTGGCGCGACATTGGCGACGACCCCGATGTGCATGCCGTGATCTTGCGCGGTGAAGGCAAGGGCTTCTCGGCGGGCGGCGATTTCGGCCTGGTCGAAGACATGGCCAATGACTTCACCGTACGCAGCCGGGTCTGGAAAGAAGCACGCGACCTGGTTTACAACGTGATCAACTGCGACAAGCCGATTGTCTCGGCCATGCATGGCCCGGCCGTGGGGGCCGGGCTGGTCGCAGGCCTGCTGGCCGACATACCGATTGCCGCCAAGACCGCCAAGATTGTCGATGGCCACACGCGCCTGGGCGTCGCCGCCGGCGATCATGCGGCGATCATCTGGCCCTTGCTGTGCGGCATGGCCAAGGCCAAGTATTACCTGATGCTGTGCGAACCGATGACCGGTGAAGAAGCCGAACGTCTTGGCCTGGTGGCGCTGGCAGTGGACGAAGCTGTCCTGCGCGACAAGGCCTTCGAGATCGCCACCCGCCTGACCCACGGTTCGCAAAGCGCGATCCGCTGGACCAAATACGCGCTCAACAACTGGCTGCGCATGATGGGGCCGACTTTCGATTCCTCCCTGGCGCTCGAATTCATGGGCTTTGCCGGGCCGGATGTGCACGAAGGCATAGCCAGCCATCGTGAACGGCGCAAACCGAACTTCAATCCCGATAGCCCGCTTTGACAATCACTTTGTCGCTGCGGCAGCACAAGATCGGGCACAGCACTGTGAGCATGATGCAGCTGCGGTCAGCCCGCACGCCAGCTAGCGCCACCCCAGGATGAGCGGACCACTTCTGGGGCTGGCCGGCTTTGGCGTGGTCATTGCGCTGATCATGCTGCGCCTGCCGGTGGCGATCGCCATGGGCATGGTCGGCATGGCCGGCGTGACCTTTACCAACGGCTGGAGCGCGGCCGGCTTCATGCTCGGGCGCGCCGCCTTCGAGTCGGCGTTTCCCTACTCACTGTCGATCGTGCCGCTGTTCATTGCCATGGGCGTGTTTGCCGCCCATGCCGGGCTGTCGCGCTCTCTCTACAGTTTTGTGGCGGCGCTGATCGGCCAGGTGCGCGGCGGGCTGGCGATGGCCACCATCGGCGCCTGCACCATCTTCGGCGCCATCTGCGGCTCGGGCATCGCCACTGCCGCCACCATGGGCCGCGTGGCCCTGCCCGAGATGAAGCGCCTCGGCTACAGCGATTCGCTCGCGGCGGCCTCAGTGGCGGCCGGCGGCACGCTCGGCGTGATGATTCCGCCGTCGATCCTGTTCCTGATTTACGGCCTGCTCACCGAGCAGTCGATCGGCAAGCTGTTCTTGTCGGGCATTTTGCCGGGCATCCTCGGCATGCTGCTGTACATGGGTGCGGTATGGTTTTCGGTGGCGCGCAACCCCGCCGCCGGGCCGGCCGGGCCGCAGCATACCTGGTCCGAGCGCTTGATTGCTTTCAAAAGCATCTGGAAAGTATTGATGCTGTTTACGGTGGTGTTGGGCGGCATGTATACCGGCGCGTTTTCGCCGACCGAGGCTGCCGCCGTCGGCGCGTTTGGCGCGCTGCTGGTGTCGTGGCTGTCGGGCACACTGACGGTGGAGAATTTCAAGGCCTCGCTGTCCGAGACTGCCTCGACCACCGGCATGATTTTCATGATCCTGATCGGCGCGGGCATCTTCAACTTCTTCATCGAGACCACCGGCCTCACCGATGCCCTGCTCGATTGGGTCAAATCGCTCGGCCTGAACCGCTGGGTGGTGATGTTCGTGCTGATGGTGTTCTACGTCATTCTGGGCGCGCTGATGGACGAGATCTCGATGATCCTGCTCACGGTGGCGCCGGTGTTCAAGCTGGTCACCGGATTGGGGTTCGACCCGATCTGGTTTGGCGTGATGCTCGTCACCGTGTGCGAAATCGGCATGATCGTGCCGCCGGTGGGCATCAACCTGTTTGTGATCCAGGGCGTCGGCAACCTGCCGATGGCCACCGTGGTGCGCGGCATTGCGCCGTTTGCGGTGGCCGATTGTGTGCGCCTGCTGTTGATCTGCCTGTTTCCGTGGCTGGCGACCTGGTTGCCAAGTGTCTTGATCTAGCGCGGGCTGATTGCCGGCGCCGGCGCACCCGTTCCAGACTGCACGCGTGACTGCCTGCGTTCGCCCCCCCAAAAAAAGCCGGCCATGATGGCCGGCTCTTCCGATGCTGTGCGATGCGGCGCGATGCGCGGCGATCAGACCGCGGTGGGCTGCATGTAGCCGTAACGCAGGTTGGTGCGGCCGCCGCCGTCAAGGTGCGCGTGCAGGTCGTACTCGGCTTTGGCAATGGCCACCTTGTCACCGTCGAGCGCGGCGCGCTGCTGCGGCGTGAAGTGATAGATGCGCGCCGAGTTGCCGCCGAAGATCGCGCTCTTGATCGGGCCGTCGGCCGCACCGAGCGGCTTGAAGCCGTACTTCTTCTGCATCTCCTCGGGGATTTCCAGGCGGCGCAGCGCTTCGATCTGCCACTGCGGAGCGCCGGTCCAGACCGCGTCCGAACCCCACACGATGCGGTCGACGCCCAGGCCATTGACCAACTGACCCATCATCGCGGCGCACAGGCGCGGCTCGGCCACGGTACTTTGCGCGAAGATCTGCCCGAGGTCGCCGTAGACGTTGCGCACGCCATATTTGTCGGGGATCTCGCACAGGTCGGTCACCCAGTCGATGCGCCCGGTTTTCTCGAACTGCTCCCAGCCGATAGGGAACGCGCCGCCGGTATAGCGGAACGCCGAGTGGTAAATGATGAAGTTGAGCTGCGGCCAATCCTTCGCCGCCTTGGCAACGTCGCGCACGTCAGCGTAATGGAGCAGGTTGGGAAACTCCTTGGAGGTCGACGGTGGGTACAGGCCCTTGTGGATGCACACATTGGCGAGGCTCGGCGTGATCTTGCTCCACTTGGCGAGCTTTTCGTAGAATGGGTAAAGCAGCTTCTCGTCATCGAGGCGCCACGGGTGCCGGGACAAGTGCTTGTTGGTGTTGTCGCCGACGGTATAGCCCTTGTAGGCATCGGGCTTGAGGGTTTCGTAATCGCGATCCACCTTTTCCATCCAGCCCGGCATGCCGGGCATGAAGATGGCATGCGAAAACATGCGCTTGGTACCGGCCCTCTTGTTGACGTCGGCGCGGGTTTCGGCCTTCATCTCGTTGGTGAGGAACCAGTCGCGCGGGTCTTCCGACCCGGAGCCGGTAAGCAGTGCGACCTTGGTGTCGCTGTCGAGGTAGATTTCCTTGAAGTAGTTGGCGAACTTGAGATCTTCAATCGTCTGCGGCTTGCCCGCCAGCGCCGGGTTCCAGCCGGCCTTGCCGACCGCTTCGCGCTGGCGCACGAAGCCCATGATGCGCGTGTCGTCGCGCAGATAGTGGGTGTGCATGTCCATGATGAACTGGCCCTTGAGCGCAGCGGCGCGCGCGTTGGCCATCTCCGGCGTCTGCGCCTCGGCGCGGCTCTCCATGTAGATCGGGCCAAACGTGTCGTTCATCGCCACAAAGGCGGCCGCCATGCCGGCCGCGCCCTGGAAGAAACGCCGCCGCGACACGCCCTGGTGCTTGGCCAGCGCGCTGCCGATGGCCTTGACGCGCGTCTCGAATTCGCGCTGCTTGGCCGTTTGGGGGCCGGGGAAGAACTCGTCGCTCGAGAACGGCTGGGTCGGGATGGGGGAGCGGAAGGTGGCCGTTTCAGCGGGAACCAGGCTGGCTATTTCGTCGGGCGACATCATGATGAGACTCTCCTTGGATGGCGTCCCCCACTGTGCA
>JANLTL010000006.1:0-5450 GCA_031362905.1 Burkholderiales bacterium
CTCAAGGATCATCATCATGGCCATTGTGAAACTGCTCACCGAAGTCACCGGCTCGGTCTGGAAAATCCACCTCAAACCGGGCGACGCCGTCGTCGACGGCGACGTGGTGATGATCATCGAATCGATGAAGATGGAGATCCCGGTGATTGCCGAGGAATCTGGCACACTCAAAGAAGTGCTGGTCGAGGAAGGTCAGCCGGTCTCCGAAGGCCAGACCGTGGCGACGCTCACTGCCTGACGCCTCCATCGCCCCTCGCGCTCCCGCCCTCAAGCATCCACCCGCCGTCACGGAGGAACCATGCACCAACCGACCCTCAAGTTGTCCGGATTGACCAAGATGCTCGCCATCAGCGCGGCACTGCTGTGTGCCTCAGGTGCAGCGCAGGCGCAGGGCACAGCCGACTACCCTTCCAAAACGATCAGCATCGTGGTCGGCTTTCCGCCCGGCACCGCTACCGACACGGTGGCGCGTATGTTGTGCGAGCGACTCGCGCCACGCCTGGGCAAGCCCTGCGTGATCGACAACAAGGCCGGTCAGGGCGGCAGCATCGGCGCGGCGTTTGCCGCCGCCGCCGCGCCAGACGGCCACACCCTGGTGCTCAGCGCCACCGCGCCCCTGGCGATCAACCCCAACCTGTATGCCAAGCTCGCTTATGACCCGCGCAAGGATTTCGCGCCGATTGGTCTGGTCTCGTGGCTGCCGTTTGTGCTGGTCACCAATCCGCGCACCGGCATCAACGGCGTGCAGGAGATGATCGCGCGCGCCAACGCCAATCCGGGCAAGCTCACCTACGCCTCGATCGGCAATGGCAGCACCAGCCATTTGCTGATGAGCATGCTGTTGCAGCAAAGCGGCATGAAGATCGTGCACGTCCCCTACAAAGGCAGTGCGCAATCGCAAACCGACCTGATCGCCGGGCAGGTGGACTTCACCTTTGACACCATGTTGACCGCCATGCCACACGTGCGCTCCGGCCGCCTCAAGGCGCTTGCCACCAGCGGCAAGGATCGCTCGCCGTTTGCGCCCGAGATTCCGACCGTGGCCGAACAGGGCCTGCCCGGCTTCGATGCCGGCGCCTGGCTCGGCCTGCTCGCCCCTGCCGGCACCCCGAAGGCCATCGTCGATCGCCTTAACAGGGAATTGAACGCGGCCTTGGCCGAGCCGGAAACGCGCAAGCGCCTGCTCGATCAGGGCTCCGAGCCGATGCTGAGCACACCGGAAGAATTCGCCGCGCATATCGCCAGTGAAGTCACCAAGTGGGGCCAACGCGTGCGCGACTCGGGCGCGAAGATTGAGTGAGCCACGAGACTGAGGCGCGATTTGGCGGGTGATTTCGCTGGTGATTTCGCTGGTGGTCCCCGTTGTCCTGACACACTTGAAAGCCCGACATGACCTGGCTGCCTGAAGCCGAAGAACTCGCACAACGCCGCAAATGGGCCGAGGAGCAGGGCGGCCCCGAGGCCGTGGCGCGCCAGCATGCGCAGGGCCGCCTCACGGTGCGCGAGCGCATCGACGGCCTGCTCGATGCCGGCTCGTTTCAGGAAGTCGGCAAACTCACCGGCAAGAGCACCATGGTCAACGGCAAGGTGGTCAAGGTGGCGCCCGCGCCCTACGTGATGGGCCTGGGCGAAATCGATGGCCGAGCCGTCGCGGTGGGCGGCGAGGATTTCACCGTGCGCGGCGGCACCAGCTGGGGCGGCGACCGGCGCAAGGGCGGCCAGGGCGGCTTTGTCGAAGACCTCGCGGCGCGCTATCGGATTCCGCTGGTCAATTTGGTCGACGGCGCCGGCGGCACGGTCAACTCGGCCAAGCGCCGCGGCCACACCACGTTTCCCGGGGTCGATGGTTTCGAGCGTGCGGTCGAACTGCTCGGTACGGTGCCGGTCATCAGTGCGGTGCTGGGGACTGCAGCGGGCGGCCCGGCCGGACGCGCGATTCTGTCGCACTGGTCGGTGATGGTGAAGGGTGGCAGCCAGGTGTTCGCCGCCGGCCCGCCGGTGGTCGAGCGCTCGCTCGGGCAGAAGGTCACCAAGGAAGAACTCGGCGGCTCGAAAATGGCGGTCGATACGGCGGGCACCATCGACAACAGCGCCGAGAGCGAAGCTGACGCGTTTGCGATGATCCGCCGATATCTGAGCTACATGCCGCAGAACGTGTGGCAGCTGCCGCCGGTGCCGCCTTGCGATGATCCGGTCGAGCGCCGCGAAGAAGCGTTGCTCAGCCTGGTGCCGCGCGAACGGCGCCAGCCCTACAACATGAAAAAGCTGATCACGCTGATCGCCGACCGCGACTCCCTGTTCGAAATCCAGCCGACCTATGGCCGTGCCGTCATCACCATGCTGGCGCGCATGAACGGCAAGGTGGTCGGCATCATCGCCAACAACCCGATGGTCTATGGCGGCGCGATGGACGTGCGCGCCGCACGCAAGCAGATCCACTTCATCGAGCTGTGCGACACCTTCCACATCCCGCTGATTTTTTTGGTCGACGTGCCCGGCTTCATGGTCGGCACCCAGGCCGAGGCGGCGGGCACGCTGCGCGAAGGCATGCGCGCCGTGTACGCCGGCCTGCAGGCGACGGTGCCGATCGTCACCGTGGTGATTCGCAAGTGCTACGGCATGGCGGGCATGGGCGCCACCGACAAGAACGGGCTTGATTACAAGATCGCCTGGCCGTCGGCTGAATGGGGTTCACTGCCGGTCGAAGGCGGCGTTGCGGCCGCGTACCGGCGCGAAATCCAGAATGCGGCAGACCCGCTGCAACGCCAGACTGAACTCGAAGCCGAATTGCGCGAGCTCGATTCACCCTTCCTCACCGCCGAAGCGTTTGGCGTCGAGGACGTCATCGACCCGCGCGAAACCCGGCCGCTGCTGTGCCGTTTCATCGACCTCGCACAGGCGCGGCTGAAGATGGATGTGGGCGTGAAAATGAAATCGGGCGTGCGGCCTTAACGAACGCCGTTCGCAGCAAGCGCGTGCGGTGCATCGAAACGCTGCAACACCTGCCATTTTTATGGACTGCCGAAGAGCACTTAAGGTGTACAATTTAAAATTCGTAATTTCCAATTGTACAAATGATCGAACGACAAGCGTCCTTGCTGCTGCGGCAGTTGGCCGACGGATTCCCGGTTGTCGCCTTGACCGGGCCGCGTCAATCCGGCAAGACCACGCTTGCGCGGCGGGTGTTCGCCGGCAAGCCGTATTTCACTTTTGAAGACCTGGAGACCAGGCAGCGCGCATTGATGGACCCGCGGCAGTTCTTCGCCCATTTGCCCGATGGCGCCGTGCTCGACGAGGTGCAACGCTGTCCCGAACTTCTTTCCTACCTGCAGGGCGTGGTGGACGAAAGATCACGAATGGGTGACTTCGTGGTCACCGGTTCACAACAGTTCGGCCTGGTCGCACAGATTACGCAATCACTGGCAGGGCGCGTCGGGCTGCTCCAGCTTCTACCCCTGTCGTTACCCGAGTTGGCGCACGCGGGGCTGGCACCCGGATCGCTGGAGAAGGCGCTCTGGATGGGCGGCTACCCGGCACTCTTCGATCGCCAGCGCCGCCTGGACGATCCGCGTCTGTGGTTCAGCGGCTACACCGCGACCTATGTCGAGCGCGATGTGCGCCAGGTGCTCGGCGTCACCAACTTGTCGTTATTCCAGCGTTTCGTCCTGATGTGCGCCGCTCGCACAGGGCAGTTGCTCAACCTGTCGGCGCTGGCAGCGGATTGCGGGATCAGCCACACCACAGCGCGCAACTGGCTCACCGTACTCGAAGCGAGCTACCTTGTATATCTGCTTCAGCCCCACCATCGTAACTTCGGGAAGCGCCTGGTCAAGATGCCGAAACTGTATTTCCTGGACAGCGGCCTGCTGTGCCATCTGTTGCGCATTGATAGCCCGCTGACATTGGCCACGCACGCATTGCGCGGTGCCATTTTCGAGTCGTGGGTTGTGGCGCAAACCCTGATGCACCGCTGGAACCGGGGTCTGCCAGCCGACATTTACTTCTGGCGCGATAACCATGGTACCGAGGTCGACTTGCTGTTCGAGCAAGGTGGGTCGCTGCATGCCGTGGAAATCAAGTCGGGGGCCACGTTTTCACCCGACTGGCTGCGTGGCCTTGACCGATGGCGGCAGTACGCCGGTGCCGACGCCGGCACGCCGGTATTGGTGCATGGCGGACGTGACTCGTATTTCGCCGATGGCGTGCACGTACTGGCCTGGAATCGAATCGGCGTTTGAGCCGGCGCCTGTGCGATGCTGGCAGGCCCGCCATGACGTCCAGACGCCCATCGCTTACCGGTGCGTATCGCCCACGTAATCGTGGTGGCGCGTATCGACGTACGAGACGCGAAATTCAACCGGTTTGTCATGGTAGGCAAAGGCGACGCGGCGGATCACCAGCACCGGCAAACCGGCGGGCAGATCCAGCGCGCGGGCGACATCGCGCGGCGCCACGCCGGTCGAGAGCCGCTGCGCTGTGCGCACCACCGAGATGCGGTAGTCGTCCTGATACAGCTTGTAGAGCGTGCCGGGGCGTTCGCGCAGCTTTTTCTCGGTCATGCGCGGGAACAGCAGTTCGGGCAAGGTGATGTCTTCGATCATCACCGCACGACCTTCGAGCGAGAGGGTGTTGCGCAGGCGCACGGCGCGGTCGCCTTCGTGCAGGGCCAGCTTGTCGGCCACTTCGCGGCTTAACTGGATGCGCTCAAAGCCGGTGAGCTGCACATCCGGATATTCCTTGTAGCCGTCCTGCCGCTCAATGTGGAAAAAGCGGAACAGCTGGCGGTCCCGGTTGTGCGTAGCCACAAAGGTGCCGCGCCCCTGCTGGCGCAGCAGGATGCCCTGCGCCACCAGTTCGTCCACGGCCTTGCGTATGGTGCCGATGGCGACGCCAAACTCTTCCTTCAGTCGTGTCTCGGAGGGAATCGCCTCACCCGGCTTCCAGGCGCCCTGCTCCAGGCGCCGCGTGATCGAGCGGGCGATCTCGCGGTAGACCGGGCCGCCCATGGAGATGCCCGAGGTGACGGCCACCAGGCCGGTGGGGGCGGCAGTGGCAACGGAGACGGGTTCGGCAACGCGGGTGGCCATGGCCCGAAGTCTAGCAGACCTTGTCAGCCAACTCAATCAACTCATCTAGTTGACCTGATCTGAAGGTGGACGTAAGCTTGCCTGCCCGATGTTTTCTGATCGCGCGCATCGATCATTCTCCCGGTGCACCTTTCAACCCGCAAGCAATCCCCAAGATGATCATTCGCGCCATCGCTGCTGCATTCCTGGTGTTGTGCCTGGCACCGCCCTGTAGCTTGGCAAAGTGAGCTGGCGGAGCGACCATATTCATTTCGAGATGGATCTGAAGCCATGAGCAACAAACCCAACATCATCCTCATCATGACCGACCAGCAGCGCGCCGATACGATCGCAGCGCTTGGCGCGCCGTGGATGCAGACGCCG
>JANLTL010000039.1:0-2962 GCA_031362905.1 Burkholderiales bacterium
GTGAACCGCCGCCGCCACGGGCTGCGTGCGGTAACGCCCCCACTTGACGAAGGTGTTGCCGACATCGATGAGCAGATTGTAGGGATCGGGCATGAAACGATTATCGCGGATTGGAACTAGGTAAGGAAGCGCGCTTTGAGCTTAGAACGCCCTTGGGGGCGCAAGCTCGATCAAGCGGCCGGTTTGGCGGGCGCGAGATCGAAGGTGTTGGCCCGCTCAGGTCAGCAGCAAATCACCCTTTACATGCCGGTAGCGATACACCGACAGATCGGCCGTAGTCACGCCTTCGCCCTGGCATTCGACAATGTGGCTGGCGATCGGCTTGAACCCGGCGCGGTAGTGAATGCGGCTCTTGAGCATCAGGAAACGCTTCTTCGCTGGCTCGATGCCGCAGTGGCGAAAGATCACCAGATCAAAGGGCTCGTGAGGCAGGCTGGTAATGACGATCTCGGCGCGCCCCTTGGTACCAGTGACTTCGAGCACCGCCGTCGGGCCGAGGTGCGATTTGACCCCGGTATACATCGGCCCGCGAAAGGTGATTTCGCCGTCGGTGATGGTCTTGACCCGGCCGCTGATCGTGATCGGCCGGCCGGCAAGGCCAATCGATGGCATGTCGGTCTTGCCGCCCAATTGCAAGGTGACGTTGTTGCCGACCCCCGCTTCGATCATTTTTTGTACCGCTTGCGGGTCACGGATCGGCGCGATGGCCACGTCGTCGAGGCCCTGCTTCAGGATTTCTTCGACCACCATCATCACATCCTGCGTGCCGCCCGAACCACAGTTGTCGCAATGGTCGATCAACAGCACCGGCCCCTGGTCACCCGGGTGGGGATGCGCGTGGCCCAGGGTATGGGCACGCAATACGGACTCGGCGAGCGGGGTGCGCTGATAAGCGTACTCGGCCTTGCGCGCGCCGGCGATGCGCAACATCTCATCGCACAGCCGGGCGGCATGTGCTTCCCCCTGGGGCTTGAGCGCATCACCGACCACCACAACAGACACACCGGTGTAGGGCGTGTCGGCGTGGGCAAACGCGGGTAGCAAGGTGGCCGCAAGCACGTCGCCGCGCGTCTCGGCCGCGCGTGCCAGCGTGAGAATGTCGCCCGATGGTCCGTCTTCGGGGGCGTGGCGCATGATCGAGGGCACGATCGGCAGCCAGCCCCACTTCATCACCGGCTTGACGCGGCCCTTGATCGCGTTGACCAATATTTCGCCGGCCAGCTGGCCGGCCTCGTACATGTCGACGTGCGGATAGGTCTTGTAGCCGGTGATCACCGTGGCGCAGCGCACGGTTTCAGGTGAGAGATTGGTGTGGTAATCGAAGGTCACCGCGATCGGCACCTGCGCATCGATCCGGCGCAGGCGCATCAGTATCTCGCCTTCAGCATCGGGCTGATCTTCGACCACCATTGCCCCGTGCAGGTCGAGGAAGATGGCGTCACAGCCGCCGTTGCCGCCTTGATCGAGCGGCCGCTTTGCCTGGCGCAAGGCCTCTTCGAGCGGACGCACCAGTTGCTCGAAGGTCGCGCGCGAGCAGGCAGCCGAAGGCCAGGACTCGGCGGCGATCGGCGTGATGATGTGCGCACCCTCGCGCAGGGCAATGTCGATGAATGCCGCCATCGGCGTCGCCGTGCCCTCAAAACGGTCGCGCGCCTCGCGGCCAAATGCTGGCCCCTGCCCATGTCCAAATTTTTCGAGCGGGGTCGGTATCGGCGAGAAGGTATTGGTCTCGTGCTTGATCAGGGCAATGAGAAAGGTTTGCGGCATGATGTGTCCGGACGGCCTGCTCGCGCAGGCATTGATGCGGCGCCGGGCGTGGCGCCGCCAACTCACATTCTCGCGGAAATCGGCCTACCCGGTCTGCCTAAGTACGGCATTGACCCAAATTGCCGGACAAGTGGCACTAGCCACTCCCCCGGAAGCCGCATGCACCATGCCTCTTGGCCGATATAGGGATTGAAACCCGCTTGCACCAAGGGTTTCAGGTAATCGGCATATCGCCTTTTAGGTAAAACCACTTGCCACCTTCGCGCACGAACCGGCTCACTTCATGCAGGCGTTGCGCGCGCCCACCGACTTTCGAACGCGCCACGAACTCGACGACTGCGCTATCGCTGCCAGTCGTTTCCGCACGTTTCACGTCAAGCCCGATCCATTTGACGGCGGTGTCGCCAGCCAGATGCAATGCGGGCGGACGCGTACTCGCATGCCAGGTCGCCAGCAGATAGGGTTCATCGCCGAGCGCAAACGCCGTGTAGCGCGAGCGCATCAAGGCTTCGGCAGATGGTGCGCTGGCCTGCCCTGAGAGATAAAGGCCGCAGCACGTTGCAAGCGAAGCGGATGCGCCGCAGGGGCAGGCGGTCGGGCAAGGGGGTACTCGACGCGTCGACACCTGCAGGCCTTGCGCTCCTACATTTCCTGCAACATCTGCTCGCGGCGATGGTGGCACTCGGCCTCGGTGAACAAGCCCTGCTCACACAGGCTGCGCAGGCGACGCAAGCGGTCTTCGATGGACATGGTTTGCGCGGCAGCTGCAACGCTTGATGGCGCCTGGCTTTGCGCGGCCGGTGCCGGCGGCGCAGCCTGCTGGATCACCACTGGCGGCGACACATAGGTAACCTGTGCCGGGTAGGGCGCGTAATAGACCGGCGGCGGGTAATAGTAGTACGGCGCCGAATACACGTAGCGCGGTGCGAACGCGGCACCCACCACCACACCGCCGATGAACACACCGATACGCCGGCCGCGAGCATCGGCATCAGGCGCATAAGGCAGGGCCACAAGCAGCGCGGCGAGCGCCAGAATGGGGGCGCCACTACGGGAAAGCAGGTTTGGCAAGAACATGAGTACTCTCCGTGAAGAGAGGGCAACGCCCAAATTTATAGCACGCAGGGCTGGCGTGCTGGTAGCGCTTTTACACTTTTCAGAGCAGCGACAACACGTGCCCTTCCTCGGGCATGAC
>JANLTL010000054.1:0-2326 GCA_031362905.1 Burkholderiales bacterium
CGCCGCCAAACAAGGCGCCAAGCAACGCATCATCGCCGACGGCAATGAAGTGATTGTGCGCGCACCCGACATCATCATCGGCTCATGGTGCGGCCGCAAGTTCCAGCCCGATCATGTGCGCGCGCGGCCTGGATGGGAAGCGATACCTGCGTTGCGGGACGATCAACTGTTCGAGATCAAATCGGCAGACATCCTGGCACCCGGCGCTGCGGCGATTGAGCGTGGATTGACGCAGTTGTCGCGGATTGTTGGGGAGTGGGCGCGGCGCGGGTAAGGCTGCGATCGAGTTTATGCCGATATGCAATGGTTGCCACATCGAATCGGCCCGCACGAATTGGTGAGCAAGCGACAACAATTCGGTGACCGCAGGACTCGACGGACTGTTAATCCGCAGGTCCCTGGTTCGAGCCCAGGTCGGGGAGCCACCGAATTGTTGTTGTGATTCTTGCACTTGGCCCAGCCATCACGGTTGGGCTTTTTGCATTTTGGGGCAAGAATTACGAAAGTCCGTGGGTGGGTATCGGGGGCGTCGAGACATCGCCCCGCTTGACACTTACCTGTTGGCGCCGGTTCAATATTGACCACCTGTTCCGGTTCAATTTTGACCAGAGTCGGAAAGCTATTCATTGAACGCCTGTATGCAGGTAAACGATTGGGCTTGTCGGGTTAAACACCCTGGTCAATATAAGGCCGGAACTACGCGGGTTTTCTGGTCAATTGTCCGCTGGCGGCAACAATGTCAGGCCTCCATGAGTTCTTCGGGGGTGCATAGTTGCGGTGCGGTGATGCCTCTTGACTGGCAGAGCGCGTCGATTCGCGGCGACACCGCGTGCTGATCCTGCGGGACGCCTCAAAACTCACTCAACAAAGGCCCTTCGGTAAAACGCCAGCCACGAAACGGGAAGTTCCATCATTTAAGCGACACGCGCGAGCCGCGATTTTCCCGGTGAGGGTTGCTTCGCGCGAGGTACGCCGCCTGGCAAGCCTCGCGCAAGGACGGGCCGCTTGGCGCGCGTCTGCGTCGACAACCCCAAGTGGGCCAAATACTCGGCTGCGCTTCGAAACCTGGCCGCAGTCTCATCTTTGACGGCCCAAAGTTCAGTCAGTGTGTTGTCTGCAGTGACATGCTTATTCATCCTGAACTCCTAGAATTTCCTCGGGCGTAGCGATCAAAGGAGGCTCGTAGCCCAGTTGGCGCAGGGTCTGCTCAATCTTCGCTCTGGCAAACACGCTTGCCAAGTGCCTGAAATTGAAGCTCGCCACAATCCTGATTTTATGCGTTGTGGCAATCGCCACGTGGACTGCATCGGCAAGCGCTTTGGCAGGCAAAGCCTTGCGCTCGAGCAGCAACTGCGCCAGGTAAGCGGCTTCGGCGTTGAGAGTCAGCACCGGCAATCCCGCCAGCACTTTTTGACGCAATGCTGCCTGGATCGGGTTACCCCGCAAGGCTTCGTCAATCACGGCAGGTGAAATCACCAGACTGAACCTTTCACCTGCGCGCCAAAGAGCAAGGGCCTGCAACTGGCGCGCGGCCTTGACCGGGTCCCGGCTTGGAGCCGCCGCAAGATAGCTGATGACCGAAGTTTCGACGTAGACGCGCTGTTTCATGCGGTTATGGTAGCCCAATCAGCAATATGCAGGGCGGGGTGCTGCTAATAGCAGGTGCTTTCTATGCACGGGAGGGCGAGAAACAATTCCGTGACCGATGCCTTCGTCAGCGGCAGGGTCGAGTGCACTGCCGGGGTCCCCCTCGGTCTGATGATTGCCTATCCAAATCACAAACTGATCTGCGTTCGATCTCATCAAGGCAAGCGTTGAAGTACATGTCTTCAACCATCGCGACGTGGCCGGCATTTTCCGCATGATCGTATTGCTGGGATCCTTGGTAGACAAGGCTTCCGAGGCCACAAAACTCTGTGAGGCGCTCCAGGAGCGCATCTCCAAGGCACGCGCTGTGGCAAATGCCCTGCCGCGCCGACCGCGCGTCTACTTCGAAGAGTGGCACGACCCGATGATCTCGGGTATCGGCTGGGCGTCCGAGTTGATCACCATCGCCGGCGGCGACGACGTCTTCGCCGAGCTCGCCGCCAAACAAGACGCCAAGCAACGCATCATCGCCGACGGCAATGAAGTGGTTGCGCGCACACCCGACATCATCATCGGCTCATGGTGCGGCCGCAAGTTCCAGCCCGATCATGTGCGCGCGCGATCACTTCATTGCCGTCGGCGATGATGCGTTGCTTGGCACCTTGTTTGGCGGCGAGCTCGGCGAAAACGTCGTCGCCGCCGGCGATGGTGATCAGCTCCGAGGCCCAGCCAATGCCGG
>JANLTL010000064.1:0-2007 GCA_031362905.1 Burkholderiales bacterium
GTCGAGAGTGCCTTCAAGGCAGGCGCGTATGAGGCGGGCGTGGTGGGAGGGATTCAGGCAGCAACAGGGCACTTGGTGAAACACTTCCCCGCTGCCGGCGCGAACCCGAACGAGTTGCCGGACAAGCCCCTACTGCTCTGACGCTGCGGTGCGCTGGCTCTGGCGCTTGCAGTTTGCGCCATGCTGCGAGATACTTTAGGTCTAAAGTAAATCTGGGTGTTCACCTGATGGCCGACAATCAGCGCGTTCTGGAAGACTCGATCGTTCTCGATCTCAAAGACCGGCTCTCTTACGCTGGTTACCTGCGGCTCGACACCCTGCTGGCGGCGCAACAGCCTCTCTCGACACCGCAGCATCATGATGAGATGCTGTTCATCATTCAGCATCAGACCTCCGAGTTGTGGATGAAGCTGATGATCCATGAACTGACGGCGGCGATCACCCACCTGAAGCAGGACCGCCTCTCGCCCTGCTTCAAGATTCTGGCGCGGGTCAAGCAGATCCAGATGCAGCTGTTCAACCAGTGGGCGGTGCTGGAGACCCTCACGCCGACCGAGTACCTGCAGTTTCGCAGCGTGCTGGGCAACTCGTCGGGGTTTCAGTCGCGGCAGTATCGCAGCATCGAATTTCTGCTGGGCAACAAACACGCACGCATGATCGAGGCGTTCAGGCATGACGAGGTGGAGTTCGGGTGCATCAACGCCATCCTGCAAGCCCCTTCGCTTTACGACGAATTTCTGGCCTATCTGGCGCGGCGCGGATTCG
The DNA here is from genome assembly GCA_031362905.1 of Burkholderiales bacterium. GTDB lineage: Bacteria > Pseudomonadota > Gammaproteobacteria > Burkholderiales > JAEUOS01 > CANJDH01. Next base: position 766 of record JANLTL010000064.1, read on the forward strand.
CCATTCCTGCCGATCTGCTGACGCGCGATTTCACCCTTCCACACCAGCGCGACGCACGCCTGATTCCCGTATTTCGCCAGGTGTACGAGCATCCCGACAAACATTGGGATGCCTACGAGATGTGCGAAAAGCTGATCGATGTGGAAGAGTACTTTCAGCTCTGGCGCTTTCGCCACATGAAGACGGTGGAGCGCATCATCGGTTTTCGGCCGGGCACGGGCGGCTCTTCCGGAGTGGGCTTTCTCAAGAGCGCGCTGGACCTGACCTTCTTTCCGGAGCTGCTGGACGTGCGTACCGAACTGCGTCAGGCATGAAGGCTGTGGACGTGGCACCAGCCCGAAGCGATCCTGGCAGCGCTTGATGCACCCACTGATCTCCTGGTGCTTTCGCCGGTCATGTTCATGACCGGGCAAGTGGTGGGCGAGTTGCCGGCCATCATTCCCAAGGCGCATCGGCAAGGTGCGCGGCCGATGCGTGAAGCGTGGGCGCAGGACATTCGCGAGCAGTGCGAGGATCAGGGCGTCGCGTTTTTCTTCAAGCAATGGGGTGGCGTGCGCAAGGAAAAGTTTGGCCGCGAATTGAACGGCCGCACTTACGATGCGATACCGGGTCAACGGGTGATTCCGGTTCAGGCGGTGGCGTGACGCCCACGCCGGCGGCCCCGCAGCGCATCCCGCGCGCCGTCTGGGCGCTCGGCTTCGTCAGCCTGCTGATGGACCTGTCGTCCGAGTTGATCCACAGCCTGCTGCCGCTGTTCATGCTCACCGTGCTCGGTATGAGCGCCTTCAGCATCGGTGTGATCGAGGGCGTGGCCGAGGCCACCGCCCTGATCGTCAAAGTGTTCTCCGGGGTGTTGAGCGACTACTGGGGCCGGCGCAAGCCGCTGGCGCTCGCGGGATATGGCCTGGGCGCGCTGTCCAAACCGCTGTTCGCCCTCGCCACCGGGCCAGGGCTGATCGTGGCGGCGCGTCTGATCGACCGCGTCGGCAAGGGGATTCGCGGCGCACCGCGCGATGCGCTGGTCGCAGACATCGTACCTGCACACTTGCGCGGCGCAGCTTTCGGTCTGCGCCAGTCCCTCGACACCGTCGGCGCCTTTATCGGCCCGTTGCTGGCCGTCGGCTTGATGCTGCTTTGGGCCAACGATTTCCGCGCGGTGTTCTGGGTTGCGGTGATTCCCGGTGTGATGGCGGTCACCTTGTTGGTGTTCGGCCTGCGTGAGCCAGAGCATCATCGGGTGGG
>JANLTL010000129.1:0-4446 GCA_031362905.1 Burkholderiales bacterium
CGTAAGCCGGCTTCTGAATGTGCGGAATGATCGCCAGCGCCGGCAGGTTGACCAACCCGATCGTATAGCCGTCGGGTGCGGCGCGGGCAATCTCGCCCACGCCAATCGCACCACCGGCGCCGGGGCGGTTGACCGGAACCACGGATGTTCCCAACTCCTTGCCCAGCAATTCCGCGAAGCGGCGCCCCACGAAGTCTGTCGTGGTTCCGGGTGCGAATTGAATGATGAGGGAGATCGGCCGGTCCGGATACGACTGTGCCGCAGCTGGGCCGAATGGCAGCACCAGCGCCAACAGCAGGCTCGGCATGAATCGGGCCGGTACGAATTGCAGCAATGCCATGTTTCGATCTACGAGAAAAATTCGACCCAACTGGGGGCAAGTATGCCACGCGACGCATTTGCCCTGGACCGCCCTTTGCGGCATGTTTCATTAGAATGACACAGGACTGCGCAGTGTTTCCGCACTGTTCCCGCAGCATTCCCGCAGTCATCCCGAAGTGTTCTGCGGGTTCCGAAAGTCGGCCCGCCAACGCGGAGGCTTCACGACACCACAATCCAGCGCAACCCGAAAAAGGCAGCACCGATGGTCAATGACAATGCGTCCAAGCAGCAGTTGCGCGGCGCACGCGAACCGGTTGGCAAGAAACTGTTCACCTTTGCGGTGATTGCCGACACCCATGTGAACGAGCATGAGCAACGCTCTGCCTCGCCGTTTGAAACCAATGCGCACGCCAACGGCCGGGCGCGCCACGCCTTGGGCGAAATTGCCGCGCTCGACCCCGCTCCGGAGTTCGTGGTGCACCTGGGTGACATCGTGCACCCGATGCCCGGCCTGCCGGTGTTCGGCGAGGCGGCGCGCCGCTTCAAGGAGATTGCCGCCCCGCTGCGCGTGCCGCTGCACCTGGTGCCGGGCAATCACGACGTGGGGGACAAGGCGGTCGACTGGATGCCGGCCGACATCGTCTGCTCGGACTACATCTCGCGTTACCGCGAGACCTTCGGCAAGGATTACTACGCGTTTGACTGCGGCCCGCTGCGCGGCATCGTGATCAATTCGCTGCTGCTCAATTCGGACTTGCCGGAAGAGGCCGAACAGCGCGCCTGGCTTGAAGCCGAACTCGCCGCCAGTGCCGGCCGGCGCATCTTCACCTTCATCCACTATCCGCCCTTCGTACTCGCCCCCGACGAGCGCAGCACCTACGACAACATCGACCAGCCGGGGCGCGCCTGGTTGCTTGACCTGCTGCGTGCGCACGGCGTCGAGGCCATGTTTGCCGGGCACGTGCACAACTTCTGGTACGACTGGTTCGGCAAGACCGAACTGTATCTGCTGCCGTCAACCGCATTTTTGCGGCACGACTACAGCGAGTTCTACCGCGTCAACCCGGGCAACGAATTTGGCCGCGGTGATGTGGCCAAGTTCGGCTATTGCGTGGTCGACGTACATGAACAGGGGCACGTGATGCGCCTGGTGCGCACCGATGGCCGCGAGCAGGCGCCCGGGCAGGCGCATGTGCCACGCCGCGTGCCGCCGCCGGCAAACGTGAAGACGGCGCCGTTCACTGGTGTTGGCGTTGAATTGCGGCATCCGTGGGCGGAGATTCTCGAGATTCCGTCCACCGGCGGTGTGCAGGAGTTCGGACGCAAACCGGCGCGTAACGATTATCCGGTGATGGCGCTGTGGGAGATGGGCGCGCGCCTGCTCAAGGTGCCCGACCACGACCTCACGCAAGCGCAGGTGCGCGAGCGCATGAAGCTGATGCATGGCGTCGGGCATCGCTTCATCGCCACGTCCTTCGGCGTGCCGCGCGACAATTTCACGGCGGCGCTGGCCGAAGCGCCCGGCGTGGTCGACGCGGTGGAGGTCAACATCAGCGGTGCGGCGCTGTCGCGGGAAGCCGCGCGCCTGGCTGCGTTCCGGCAAAAGACTTCGCTGCCGCTCTACTGGGCCAAGCTGCGCATGCATGAAGACGCACGTTACGACGGCCAGCACGTGAGCCATTTCATCAAGACCGGCTTGACCCCGCCTGAACTCGAGGATGTCGAGGGCGTGATGGACAAGGCCGGGGTGCGCGGCCTCTTCGAAGGCGTAGTGGTACGCATCGATCGCGATCTTGACTTGCTGGCCACTGGGTTCACCCTTGCGCGGTTCGCCGCGCAATCGGGTTTGAGCGTGCTCGGCGCGATCAAGCTGACCGACGCTAGCATTGCGCGCTGCCGAGACGACGACGTCGATACCGCCCGGCTGACCGCCGAGGCCCTGCTCGCGGCGCGGGTCTCGCCGCAAGTGCGATATGTGTTCGACACCTTCATGGATGTCGACCGTGGCTACTTCCCGCGCAATGGCTTCATCGACCGCATGTTCAACCCGCGGCCGGCGCTGCGCACCTATGCTGCCATGTCGCACCTGCTCGGCGACGGCGGCAGCGTGGAGATCGAGCCGGTGGTGGATAGCTCAAGCAAGGTTTCGCGGTCGATTCGCTTTCGCGTCGACGGTGTGGCGCATGTGCTGGTAACGGGCGTGGATCGGGCCGGCGCTTCCGCCATGGCCAAAGCGGCCGGTGCGAAAGATGTTCTTGACTTGTGTGCCGGAGAGTTCATCACGCGAGGGGCAGAGCCGGGTGACGCGAAGCCGGGTTTATGGGTTCTCACCGACGCCGCGATTTAGCTTGTCTGCCATGCTCGACCGTCCGATTAGAATATGCCATGCCGCCAAGAACTGCTCTGGGAGCGGATGACAGGCACACATCCGATGAAAGCATTGGTGGGAGCGGGTGTCAGAATGCATGAGGGTTTCAATTTAACCCTCCGCGGTTGAATCTCATCAACCAGGCGAGGTTCGACACATTGGAACGGCAGGCGCCGGCCAAGCGCATGCATTCGCCAGGCCCCGGCAGCATTGAAGGATCACGGCACCTCATTCGATGACGCGGTCAACCCGAATCATGAACGCTTCGCTGAACTTGAAACCCATCGCTTTGGCGGTCTTCATGTTCACGACCAGTTCGAACCTTGTCGGCTGCTGGATCGGCGGGTCACCGGGTTTCGCACCCTTGAAGATCTTGTCTACATAAGCAGCGGCGCGCCGATAATTGTCCGCGAAGGAAGGCCCGTAGGACATCAATCCGCCAGCTTCCACGTACTGGCTAATCGGAAACATGGCCGGAACCTTGAGGACAGCGATGCGATCGGCAATCGCTTGACGTTCACTGTTCGTGATGCCGCTTGCAGTCGCCACGTAAGCCTGGGAACCGAGCGCAGCGGCGCGCTTGATACCCGGCTCGATATCCGCAGGTTGCCTCACTTCAATCTGGGTGACGCGCATTCCTAGTTTCGGCGCGGCCCCCTCAATTTCCTTCGCTTGCGAAACGCTTCCCACACTGTTCGGTTCAAACAGCAGGGCAACGTGCCCGACACGGGGAAACGCCTCTTTGAGCAGTTGCAGCCGTTTGGCTGAGAGCTCGGTCGCGAGGCTCGTCAGGCCGGTCAGATTGCCGCCGGGCTGTCGCAGGCTCGCTGCGAGCCCGTTTCCAACCGGATCCTGGGCTATGGCAAACACGATCGGTATCGTTTTAGTCCCTCGTGCGAGCAGAAGCGCGTACTCTTCCGCGGGCACCAGCAGCAGATCCGGCTGCGTTGCGACAAGCGCAGTGGCCAAGGCCGCGCTTGCCTCTGGTAGGCCGTTGGCGTAGCGGGCATCGATGACATAGTCGCGCCCCTCGAGCCAGCGCAGTTCCAGCATGCCAGCGTGAAATGCGGCAAGAAAGCCGGCCGTGGAGCGGGCGTTTCCCAAGCTGAAATAACCAATCCGCCGCACCCGGCGTTCGGTTTGTGCGAGCGCCGATGTGGTGCACAGCGGAAGTCCCGCGACTGCGATCAGGAGACTTCTACGAGGGGTGTGGTGCATGTTCTCTCTCGCTCAATCGGCATGGTGGGGACGAGGCAGACCCCGGCAATCTTGCGCCCCCGGTTCTCCGGAGCGTCGACCACTCTCGCGCATTCGCTTGCCGCTGAATCATGGATGGATCATGTTACCGCACCGACCTTGGCGTCGCCGGAGCTAGCGACAGGTCCGGGTCGCCGAAAAGCCGGTGGACGGGCGCCGCCCACTAGAATCTGGCCATGTCCGTCTTCGAAGCCTATCGCCGCGCCGCCATCAGCCAGTTGCAACCGGCGATGCTGCTGCTCGCCATCGGCCCGGTGGTGGTCGCGGGCCTGTTCTGGCTCGGCGTGATGTGGTGGAAGTGGAGCAGCTTGCTCGCGGCGCTCGACACCTTGCTCAAGGCGCTGCCGCTGCTTGAATCGGTGAGCGAGCGCCTGCTGCTGTTCGGCGTCAAGATCATCCCGTTGATCGTGATGGCGTTCGCGTTCGTCGCGCTGTTTGTGCCGCTCACGATGCTCACCGCCTTAGGCTTCGTCAGCGTGGTCGGCATGCCGATCATGGCG
>JANLTL010000149.1:0-2245 GCA_031362905.1 Burkholderiales bacterium
TGCTTCTGGTGGGCACGCCGGCCCACGCACAACTGTTTAAGGACGAAGAAATTTACAAGCGCGCCGCGCAGATCGAGGCGCAGGCTGAAGCCAAACGCGCTGCCGACGCTGCGCGCGTCGAACAGATCGAAAAGCGTCTCGATACGCGCACCGATCAGCAGGCCAAAGTGTTGATTGACCTGATTCAACAGATTGATTCGCTCAAGGGCGAGATTGCCAAACTGCGCGGCCAGATCGAAGTGCTGTCCAATGACATCGACAACGCACAAAAGCGCCAGAAGGATTTCTATACCGACCTGGACGCGCGCCTGCGCAAGGTTGAGCCGCCGCCACTGCCGACGCCGGGCGCGCCGCCGAAACCCCCTACTGCTGAGGAGCAAAAAGCATACGAGGCTGGATTGAATCTGGTCAAGACCAGCAACTTCAGGGGCGCCATTGATGCGTTTGGCGGGTTTTTGCGCAGCTATCCGAACAGCCAGCTCGCGCCGTCGGCGCAATATTGGATCGGCAATTCGGCCTTTGCGCTGCGCGACTACAAGGGCGCGGTCAGCGCGCAGCAGCGCGTCGTCGAATTGTGGCCGGAAGATGCGAAAGCACCCGATGCCCTGCTCAATATTTCGTCGGCCCACACCGAGCTCAAGGACATCAAGTCGGCACGCATGGCGATTGATGACTTGATCAAGCGCTATCCGCAGAGTGATGCGGCCAGGACCGGTGCGGAGCGCTTGAAGCGCCTGCGCTGAGTCGGGCATGAAGCCCGCCGTAATTTTGCTCTCCGGCGGCGTCGACTTCTCGCGCACCGTGTCGTGCTATCAAGCCGACGCGGCGGGCCGCGCCTGCGGTGTCTGTGATTCTTGCCGCATCCGGCGCGATGGTTTTGCGGTGGCGGGCATTGCGGACCCGACGCGTTATCAGGGTTGACGAAGGAAAAGTGACATGAATGATGCCGATCTCGCCGCTCTCAGCACCACCGTCGTCTGGGGTGCATTCGCATTGGCCTTCGTCTTTGGCTTCGCCGCCCAGCGCTCGAACTTCTGCACCATGGGTGCGGTGTCCGACATCGTCAATATCGGCGACTGGACACGCATGCGCATGTGGCTCACCGCGGTAGCGGTAGCCATTCTTGGCGCCAACGGCATGGCATGGCTTGGCATCATCGACTTGTCGAAATCAATTTATCAGGCACCCGCCGTGACCTGGCTCTCTTACCTGATTGGCGGTGTCTGCTTCGGCTTTGGCATGACGCTCGCATCGGGCTGCGGCAGCAAGACCTTGCTGCGCATCGGCAGCGGGAGTCTGAAATCAGTCGTCGTGTTTCTGGTGCTCGGCATTACCGCCTACATGACGCTCAGGGGCATCTTCGGTGTATTTCGCGTGAGTGCCCTCGACTCGGTTCGCGTCACTCTGGAGGGCACGCAGGATCTACCATCGATTTTGGCGCGCGCCGGTCTCGCCAGCAAGCAGACCTTGCAACTCGCGCTCGGGGTGCTATTCGGCGGCACACTGCTGGCGTTCGCCTTCAGGTCACGCGAGTTTCGCAGCATGGACAACTGGCTCCCCGGCGTGGTGATCGGTGTGGTCATCGCGGGCGGCTGGTATTTGTCGGGCAAGGTGGGCTATCTCCCCGAGCACCCGAAGACACTGGAAGAAGCCTTCCTCGCCACCAACAGCGGGCGCATGGAGTCGCTCTCGTATGTTGCGCCGATTGCCTACACGCTTGAATGGTTCATGTTGTGGAGCGACAAGAGCAAGGTCGCCACCCTGGGCATCGCGTCGGTGTTTGGCCTCATCGCAGGCTCCTTCGTCTATTCGATGGCTACCAGGACATTTCGCTGGGAAGGATTTCGCGACGCCGAAGACACCGGCAATCATCTCGTGGGCGGCGCACTCATGGGATTCGGCGGCGTGACCGCATTGGGCTGCACCGTGGGACAAGGCCTTACCGGCATCTCCACCCTCGCGCTCGGTTCCTTCCTCACCCTCGGCGCGATCATCGGTGGCTCGTGGCTGGCATTCAAATATCAGATCTGGCGCATCGAAAAATACGGTTGACAAGCCATGCACCTAGGCCTGCCCGGCAGATTGCGGGGACCACATCCGGCCGAAAGATTTGGCAGGGAATTTGCAGGAGAATCGCAATTCTGAATTGACCGTCCTTCGCGCCTGCGCTATAATATTTGGCTCTATGGGTCGTTAGCTCAGTTGGTAGAGCAGCGGACTTTTAATCCGTTGGTCGTTGGTTCAA
>JANLTL010000165.1:0-4584 GCA_031362905.1 Burkholderiales bacterium
ACCGAGTGATGGAGGCGCTCGCTTTGTATCCTGACATGGTGGAGCTAATGGCTAACTATCCAGGCCTGAGCGACGCGGACATCGAGGAAGCTATCCGCTTCTCCGCGAAGTCGGGCTGAAGCATGAGAGCGTTGTCTTTCAATCTGCATCGCAGCCGTCGTTAAACCGTAGCTATCCTGTCAATTGCATGTCCACTTATCAGTCTGCAGTCTTTCGCGAAATTCTCGAAAGTTCAGCCGCTACACGCGGCGCACACGAGGCCCTTGTCACCGACAGCAAGCGCTTCTCCTACGCCGAGCTTTACGCCAACTCGCTCAAGCGTGCGCAATCCCTGCACGCGCTCGGCATCCGCAAGGGCGACCACATTGGCATCCTGATGGGCAACCACGGCGCGTGGGTCACGCTGTTCTTTGGCGCGGCGATGATCGGTGCAGTGACGGTGCCGGTCAATACGCGCTTCAAGGCTTCCGAGTTGGCGTTTTGTTTGAAGCAGGCGGATGTCAAGGCGCTGTTTCTCGACGGCAGCTTTCTGGGCATCGACTTCGTCTCGTTCCTGCGCGAGGCGGAGCCGGCGATTGACTCGTCGCTGCCCGGTGCGGCGTTGCCGGTGTTGCAACATGTAGTCGTGATCGGCGATGACGTGCCAAGGGCGGCGACGGGTTGGAAAGCCTTTCGCGAATTGGCCAAGACCGTTGATGGGAGCGCGTTTCAGGCCGAGTGCGCTCTAGTGACGCCAGACGATCCGCTGCTCATGCAGTTCACCTCCGGCACCACCGCCTACCCCAAGGGTGTGCTGCTCACCCACCACAATATGCTGCGCAACGCCTGGAGTTGCGGCACGCGCATGGGTGTGCGCGCGGATGACCGCTATTTCAATTGCCGTCCCTTCTATCACGTCGCCGGCACCACGCTATCGCTGCTGGTCGCCGTCACCTTCGGCGCAACGTTGGTCACGCAACCCACCTTCGAAGCCGGCGGCGCACTCAAGATGCTGGCCGACGAGCGCTGCACCCTCACCAGCGGCAACGACACCCTGTTTCAGATGATGATGAGTCACGCCGATTTCGATGCGTCCAAACTGCATCTGCGGGGCGGCTGGTCTGCCGCCGGCCCGCAGACCATGCGCAAGATCATCGACGTGATGGGCATGAAGGCGGTGTGCATCGCCTACGGTTTGTCGGAAGCCTCGCCCAATGTGGTCTTCAGCTTTCACGATGAGCCGGAAGAGTTTCGCGTCAATGGCCGCGCGCTGCCGCACGAGGGTGTCGAAGTGCGCATTGCTGATCCGGCGAACAACGCAGCGCTGGCCGCCAACGCCCAAGGCGAAATCCAGGTGCGCGGCTGGAACGTGATGAAGGGCTATTACAAGAACGACGTCGCCAACGCCACCGTGTTCACGCCCGATGGCTGGCTGCGCACCGGAGATCTCGGTGTGCTTGGCACAGACGGACGCCTGTCGATGGTGGGGCGTCTCAAAGACGTGTTCCGCGTCGGCGGCGAAAACGTCGCCCCGGCCGAAGTCGAAGAAGTATTGCTCGCGCACGCAGCGGTGGCCACCGCGCAGGTGATCGGCGTGCCGGACGCACGCCTGGGCGAAGTGGCGGCGGCCTACGTGACGCTGAAGGCCGATGCCGTGCTTGCGGGTGGCGCAGACCTGCCCGCCAGCAAGGCCGCCAGCAAGGCCGCCAGTAACGCCGCCATGGAAACCGAATTGATCGCCTGGTGCAAGGCACGCTGCGCCAATTTCCGCGTGCCGCGCTATGTGCGCGTCGTCGCCGACTTCGAAGCCATCGGCATGACCGGCAGCGGCAAGGTGCAAAAGAACAAGTTGCGCGAGCACGCCATCAAAGACCTGGGGATAGCGGCATGAGCACAGACGTCACCATTTGCGAATGCTTCGCCCGCGATGGCCTGCAGCACGAGCCGGATTTTGTCGCCACCGAGGTCAAACGCCAGTTGATCGAACGCTTCGCAGCGCTCGGCTTCACGCGCATCGAAGCCACGTCGTATTCCAACCCCAAAGTCGTGCCGCAGTTTGGCGACGCGAGCGAATTGCTCAAAAGCCTGCCGCGCAAGGAAGGCGTGTTCTACAAAGCCACCTGCGCCAACGTGCGTGCCGTCGAGCGCGCGCAAGCCGATGCCGATGCCGGCTTCGGTGCCAACGAAATCAGCCTGCTGGTGTCGGCCACCGAAGCGCACACGCAGAAAAATCTCAAGCGCACGCGCGAGGAGCAATGGGCCAACGTTGCCGAGATGGCGGCCAAGGCAAGCGATACGGCAGACCGCTTTCGCATGATCGGCACCGTCTCGGTCGCATTCGGCTGCCCCTTCGAAGGGCGGGTTGACCCCGCCGTGGTGGTCGCAGATGTCGCGCGCTTCGCCGCACTGGGCTTCACCCACGTGGCCCTGGGCGACACGACAGGCATGGCCACACCGCACTCGGTTAAAGCCATGTTCGAGCGCATCGCGCGCGAAGTGCCGCAAGTGACACCGGTCGCGCACTTCCACGACACGCGCGGCACGGGCCTCGCCAACTACGTCGCCGCGTATGACGCTGGCGTGCGCTTCTTCGACAGCGCCTTCGGCGGCGTTGGCGGGCACCCGGCCAAAGTCAAATACGGCGGCGGCTACACCGGCAACGTCTGCACCGAAGACCTCGTCAGTCTGTTCGAGTCGATGGGCATCAATACCGGCATCGATCTCGACGGCTTGCTCGACACCGCGCGCTATTGCGAACAGGTGCTCGGGCGCGAGTTGCACGGGCGTGTTACGCGCAGTGGATTGAATGCGTTGGTGGCGGCAAGTGCTCAGCCAGGCGCGGCGTGAATCAGCGGTTACCGGAAAGATTTCACTCCAAGTTCGCTATACTCCTTACCAAGTATTACTTTCCAGGAGTTTATATGGCGGACGTATCTGTTACCCAAAAGGGCCAAGTCACCATTCCCGTCTCGGTGCGGCGCGCGCTGGGCATCGTCACCGGCAGCAAAGTTCGTTTCAGCGCCGAAGGGCATAGTGCCAGACTGGAACTGGTGAAGACCAGAGTGCCATCGCGCCCCGAGGACGGTGCCGGGATGCTCCACGCAAAGGGCAAGTCCGTGGCGGTGGCGGACATGGATCCGGCACGGCTGCTGCGCCGCACGGGCGGCAAATGAAGGCGGTTGACACCAACATTCTGGCCCGCTATTACGTGCAGGCTGATGACGACCGAGAAGCCGCGAAGCAGCATCCGATTGCCGTCTGCATCATGACCGAGTCGCCGCGCCTGTTCGTGCCGAAAACCGTGATGCTCGAATTTGAATGGGTGCTGCGCGGCTTTTACGAATTTTCGCGCGCCGAGATTCTCAAGGTGTTCGATCACATACTGGCTCTGCCAAACGTCACCGTGGAGGACGAGGGCGTGGTGGAGGAGGCTGTGTCCCGGTATCGCGCCGGCCTTGATTTTGCCGACGCATTGCATCACGCTTCCAGCGCCCGTTGCACTGAACTTCTCACGTTCGACGACCGGAGTTTCGCGCGCAAGACCAGGCGGCTCGCGATGCAGCCAAAGGTCACACTTGCGGCGTAGGATGGGTCAATCAGGACAGCACCATTGTGTGCGGGGTTTTCATGGCAATGCGGAGCGAAATGGACAAGGGCCCTGCGCGCCGAATCATGGTTGGCACGGGGTATAGAATGCCAGCCAGTCTTAACCGGCGGAGATTGAAATGAACCTCAGCGAACACATTGCAGTTGACCCGCAAGTCATGCTCGGCAAACCCGTCATTCGCGGCACCCGGATTCCGGTTGAGCTGCTGTTGCGAAAACTCGCCGAGGGCGCCACCGAGCGCACGCTGATTGACGCCTATCCCACACTCAAGCCTGTGCAAATACGGGCGGCGTTGGCCTATGCGGCAGACGCGCTTTCGCTGGAGCACGCCGAGCCCCTCGCAGCCTGACGCAAGTTCGCTCTGCGCCATTGCAGCAATGAAATTTCTGGCGGACGAGAGTTTCGATTTTCGGCTGATGCGCGCCTTGCAAACCCGCGGGCACGATGTCATCACGGTCAGTGACCACGCGCCGGGGGCGGACGATGCCACCGTAATGCGTTTGGCCGCATCCCAAAATCGCGTGCTGCTGACCGAAGACAAGGATTTTGGTTGGCTGGTCTACGTGTCCGGTCTGCCCGCCTGCGGTGTGATTCTGCTGCGTTGCCCGGAGGTCAAACGCGAGGAAATGCAAAGGAAGTTGGCAGAACTGATCTCAAAGCACGCAGCGGAACTGAGTAAGGCATTTGTGGTGGTCACGCCGGATAAAGCCAGATTCTCGAAGTTGCCGAATTTGGCGAGGGGCTGATGTGCTGTCTGGCGCTTGAGAGCGATGAAAATCGCCGGAGTGGAGCGGTGAGGTCGAGATTGATTTTTGCTAGCATGGTAAGTGAAGAATGGCTCTCACCAATGGCTTCAGCGGCAATGTCTTTGAAGGCTTTGTGTACCAACGGTTTCCAAGCTTGCGCTACGGAAAATCAGCCGGTCGTTCCGTTTCATCGGAGCCAGTTATGCGGGTCTCCCGGCGAAGGGATGGACTTTCCGCGTCGCAATTCGAGTA
>JANLTL010000230.1:0-14082 GCA_031362905.1 Burkholderiales bacterium
TGGCATCCGGGCGGATTTGACCCGGTGCCACCGCGCGCCACCACCTGAAAACGTTCCCTTCAAGATGCCCTCCATGGACACCCGCCGCCTGATCTTGTTTTTCATCTTCAGCTTTTCGCTGGTGATGCTGTGGGACGCTTGGCAGAAGCAACAGGCCAAGCTCCTCGCGCCCACGCCGACCACGGCCGCCGCCAAACCCGCCGTCGCCGGCGTCCCGGTGCCCAACGCACCCCTGGTCACCCCCGCAGTGCCCGGGGCCACGCCCGCCGTGCCCGTCGTACCAGCGGCATCGAGCGGGGTCCCGGCGCTGCCTGGCGCGGTTGGCGTTGCAGCACCCGCCGCCGTGGCAGCGCGGGCGACCATCAAGACCGACGTGTTCCGCGCTGAAATTGTCAGCGAAGGCGGCGACCTGCGCTATCTCGAGTTTTTGCAGCACAAGAGCACGCTCGACAAGAACAAAACCTTCATCATGCTCGGGCCGCAGCACAATTACTTTGCGCAGACCGGTCTCCTTGCAGCCGGGGTGGAGCTGCCGACGCACAAAACCCTGTTTACGCTGGCGGGTGGTGCCTACGAGCTCAAACCGGGTGAAAACACCCTCACCGTGCGGATGGAAGCGGCGATGCCAGCCAACGGCGGCGCGGTCAAGGTGGCCAAAACCTATACCTTTACTCGCGGCAGCCACGTGATCGGCGTCGGCTACGAAATCAGTAACGGTGGAGCAGCGGCGATCGCCCCCTCGGCGTATTTGCAGATGGTGCGCAATGGCAAAGCGCCGGATGGTGACTCGCAATTCCTGCAAACCTTTACCGGCGCCGCATTTTTCAACGCCAAGGAAAATTTCCAGAAGCAGGACTTTGGCGACATCGAGAAAGCCAAGGCGGTTCCGGTCAAATCTTCGCCCGATGGCTGGGCCGGCATGATCCAGCATTACTTTGCCGTTGCCTGGTTGCCGCCCAAAGAAGGCACACCAGGTGCCAACTGGAACAATGCCACGCGCGAGTTCTACACCAAGAAAGTGGCCGACAATTACTATTCTGTCGGCATGATCGTGCCTGCCGGCACGATTGCACCTGGCGCGACGATGAAATTTGATGCACGCCTGTTCGCCGGCCCGCAGGATCAGGACCTGCTCGCCACCATTCAGCCTGGTCTCAATCTGGTGGTTGACTACGGCTGGCTTACCATCCTCGCGCAGCCGATGTTCGAGTTGCTCAAGTGGTTGCACAAGATGCTTGGCAATTGGGGCCTCGCGATCATCGCGCTCACGGTCATCATCAAGGGCGTGTTCTTCCCGCTCTCGGCGGCGTCCTACAAGTCGATGGCGCGCATGAAGAAAGTCGCGCCGCGCCTGGCCGCGATGAAAGAGCGCTATGGCAACGACCGCGCCAAAATGAATCAGGCGATGATGGAAATGTACAAGGAAGAAAAGATCAATCCGCTCGGCGGCTGCCTGCCGATCCTGATCCAGATTCCGGTGTTCATCGCGCTCTACTGGACCCTGCTTGCGTCGGTTGAAATGCGCCACGCGCCGTTTTATCTCTGGATCACCGACCTGTCTGCACCCGACACGCTGTTTGGCACCATTCCGGGCCTGGATATGCCGATTGGCCTGTTGCCGATCATCATGGCGGTATCGATGTTCATCCAGACCAAGATGAACCCGGTGCCGCCGGATCCGATTCAGGCCAAGATGATGACCATCATGCCGATCGTGTTCTCGATTTTCTTTTTCTTCTTTCCGTCCGGGCTGGTGCTCTATTGGGTAGTGAACAACATCTTGTCGATTGCGCAGCAGTGGCAGATCACCAAGATGATCGAGCGCGGCGAAGACCCGGACAAGAAAAAGAAGAAGGGCTAGGCCTCAAGCCAGCCGCGACGCTGCGGTTCACTTTGCCGGTCTCTCTTTCCTCGCAAGCGCTTGCGGCGTGCCGCTCCAAACTGGCGGGCGCGCCCGCGAAGGGGATCTGTATCATCGTTGCATGGTTTTGACGCCGAACGATCCGATCGCCGCAATTGCCACCGCGCCAGGGCGCGCGGGTGTTGGCGTGGTGCGTGTGTCGGGCCAGGATGTGGCTGGCGTCGTGAAGGGCCTGCTTGGCAAAGCCTTGACGCCGCGGCACGCCACTCTTGCAAGGTTCTGCGATGCGGCGGGCGTGGCCATCGACACGGGCATCGTGCTCTACTTCAACGCGCCACATTCCTACACCGGCGAAGAAGTGCTCGAACTCCAGGGCCACGGCGGAGCGGTGGTGTTGAATCTGCTGCTTGCGCGCTGCGTGGAGCTCGGCTGCCGCGTCGCCGCGCCGGGTGAGTTCACGCGCCGCGCGTATTTGAACGGCAAGCTCGATCTGGCGCAGGCCGAAAGTGTGGCCGATTTGATCGAGGCGGCGTCGGCCCAGGCGGCACGCGCTGCGGTGCGCTCGCTAGATGGTGCGTTCTCGCGCGAGGTGCATGCGTTGCGCGACGAGTTGGTGACGCTTCGCATGCTGGTCGAAGCAACCCTCGATTTTCCCGATGAGGAGATCGATTTTCTCAAGCGCGAGCACGCCTGGGAGCGGGCCGATGCCCTGCGATCCGCTCTGGGAGCCATTGTTGGCCGTGCTACTCAGGGTGCGCGCTTGCGTGCAGGCTTGACCGTCGTGCTGGCCGGTCGCCCCAACGTCGGCAAGTCATCCTTGCTCAACGCACTGGCCGGCGAAGAGGCGGCCATCGTGACGGCCGTGCCTGGCACCACGCGCGACCGCATCGAGAAAGCGATTTTGGTCGATGGCATGCCGCTCAATGTGGTCGACACCGCTGGTCTGCGCGATAGCACGGATGAAGTCGAGCGCATCGGCATGGCGCGCACGCGCGCAGCGATTGGCAGCGCGGATTTGGTGTTGCATCTGGCTGATGCGTCGGTCGGGATGACGCCGGATGACGCGCGCATTGCAGACGAATTGCCCGGCGACGTCCCGCGCATCACCTTGATGAACAAGATTGATGCCGCTGGTGTGCCCCCGCGAATCGGCGCCGCCGTGATCTATCTTTCGGCTAAATCGGGTGCCGGGCTGGATCTATTGCGCGCCGAACTCACACGCCGCGCCGGGCTCGAAGGGGCTGGCGAAGACGTGATCCTCGCGCGTGCGCGCCATGTGGATGCGCTGACGCGCGCCTTGCACTGCGTGGATGCCGCCGTGCCGCATTTGAATCCTGCTGCGCTCGCGCTGGAATTGTTTGCCGAGGAACTGCGCCTCGCGCAAGACGCGCTCAGCAATATCACCGGCGAATTCACGCCGGACGATTTGCTCGGCGAAATCTTCGGGCGCTTCTGTATCGGCAAATAGTGTTCGCCCATGGTCAGGATCGAATCACCTCAGCGCTTAATCGGCCAGAAAGTTTCCCGCAGCAAATTTGACCGGTAGCGCATCCGCATCGAAACTGACACCAGCCGGGTCTTGCCCTGCCGCAACCGCTTCCACCTGTTGTTGCAGCAGGCGGCGCAGCTTGACGATGCCGATATCGCTGGTGGCGAGATGTTCTTCCGAATGGTGTGCGATGCCCCCCTGGCTTACCTGCGCTTCGTAATCGCCGGGAAAAAGCCGGTGCTCGGCTTCGGTCAGTTCTTCCCAGAGCTTGCCGTTGAGGCGTGAACGCATTTTGCGCAGTTCGCCTGGTTCACGCACGCGGCCCACCACAAAAATGCGGAAGCTCGCATCATCGATCGGCAGCACCCAGCCGAGAGACTCGACCATGCCGTAGCGGCCGATGCGCGGGCTGGGAATCACGCGCAGGGTAGGCAGGCCCGCCTCGCTGACGCGGCGCAGTGTTTTGCCATCCGGCAATTTGCGCAGCGAGATAGTGCGCACGCTATGTGCGGCGGTCTCCCATGTCACTTGCGGCATCAGCGCCATCTGGTCGACGAATTGCGTGCCGCTGAAACTCGAATGCAGGATCACCACGTGGAACGGATCGACCAGGTTCTCATAGTGCTGCAGCCAGTTGCACGGGATGACCTGCGGGCCACCACCACCAATGCTGCTGTCGTCAGCCTCGATGAACTCGCCGTTCTCCAGTGTTTCCAGGCATTCATAGCGTGGCAGAACCGGCTTCTTTGCGGGCGGGCCGAGGTAGGCCCAGAGCAGGCCGTATTGTTCCTGTAGCGGATACCAGGGCTGGCGCACCTTGTCACGCGCGCGGCCACCGTCGGCCTCGCATGGCTGTTCCAGGCAATGGCCTTCGACGTCGAACAGCCAGCCGTGATAGCAGCAGCGGATGCCGCGCGCCTCGACCTTGCCGTAGAAGAGCGATGTACCGCGGTGTGCGCAATGCGGATGCACCAGGCCGGGCCGCCCGCCCTGATCGCGAAACAGCACCAGTTCCTCGCCGAGCACGGTAATTTTCCGCGGGGTGTCATTGGCGTCTGCGCACAGCCCGACCGGATGCCAGTAGCGGCGCAGCAGCTCGCCCATCGGCGTGCCGGGGCCGACTTCGGTGAGTTCGCTGCGGTGGGTGGGGCGCGGGCGGCCATAGCCGGTGCCGGTATCGACGGCAATCGGGATGATGCGTGCAGCTGCCTTGCTTTCAGATGGCGATGTCATGTTGGACCTCTTGCTGACAGCTGGTTATTCGGCGGTCACGCCCGCCGCCTTGATCAACTCGGCTACACGCGGATAGTCAGCCTTGTAGACCTCGGCGAACTGCGCCGGGGTATTGCCGAGCGGGTCGAAGCCGAAGGCGGTGAGGCGCGCCGATACGTCGGGCAGGCGGGTGATTTCCCGCAGGGCCGCAACCCACGTGTCAATCACCGCGGCCGGTGTGTGCGCCGGGGTGTAGACCCCGATCCAGCTATCGATGTCAAAGCCCTGAAAGCCTTGTTCTGCAAACGTTGGCACATTGGGCAGCACCGGCAGGCGGCGCGAGCCGGCCACGCCAAGCACTTTCATCTTGGCGCTTTGCGCCCGTGCGGTGGCGGGATTGGCCCAGGCGAAATCGAGGACGTTGCCAAACAGATCACTATGCGCCGCCGCCTCGGCCTTGTAGGCGACATGCACAAAATTGACCCCCGACTGACGCTTGAGCAGCTCGCAA
This sequence comes from Burkholderiales bacterium, assembly GCA_031362905.1. Lineage (GTDB taxonomy): Bacteria > Pseudomonadota > Gammaproteobacteria > Burkholderiales > JAEUOS01 > CANJDH01. The sequence continues at coordinate 5,074 of JANLTL010000230.1, forward strand.
AACAGGTGGGCCGACGAGCCGTTGCCCCAAGTGCCGTAGTTGAGCGCCCCTTTGCCAGACGATGGCTGTTTGCGAGCGTGCTCAATCAGCTCCCTGACGTTGTTGAAGGGCGCATCGGCGCGTGCCACCAGCATCGGCCCGCCGGTGGCGAGCATCGACAACGGCGCGAAATCTTTTAGCGGATCGTACGGGAGCCTGGACTGCAAAATGGCGTTGTTCACATGCGTGAGCGGCAGCGTCATCATCACGGTGTGGCCATCGGGAGCGGCCTTTGCAACGAAGTCGGCGGCGATGATGCCGCTTGCGCCGGGCTTGGCGTCAACGATCACCGGTTGGCTCCAGCGTTGCTGCAATTTTTCTGCATAAGCGCGTGCCAGCGTGTCGATCGGCCCGCCGGCTGTGCCGAAAGGGACGATGCGAATAGCGCGCGCGGGGAAGGGCACAGTCTGTGCCGCCAGGGGATTTGCGCCGAGCGCGGCGAGCGTTGCGATAAAGCCGCGCCGGTCGATTGATGGGCATGAGCAGTCTCCTTCAAGGTGTGGTGTGCCGTCGCTAACGTCCCAGGTTGCGGTCCAGCGTGGCCAGCGCTTTGGCATAGGCGTTTTCGGCTTCTACAACGCGCAAGCGTGCGTCCTGCGCCACGATCTGTGCATCGATGTGCTGTACGCGACCCAGACGTCCGGCCTCCAGTTGGGCCAGCACAGCGGTGTTCTGGCGCTCGGCCGCAGTGGCTTGTTCGGCCGCAGCGGTGCGCTGCGCGCGCGCGCTGACGGCGGCGGCGTAGGCGGTCTCGGTTTCTTCGAGCGCCTTTATCACGGCCTCGCGGTAGAACGCGGCTAGTTCAGCCGCGCTGGCGTCGCGCGCTTCGAGGCGCACGCGCGCTGCGCGCACCTCGGGACGCTCCAGCAAAAAGGAGGGGAGCGCTGAACGAATCGCATACGCCAAAGGCGCTGGCGCCAATCCGGATGCGGGCGCTGGCGCCAATCCAGATGCCGGGATGGGTAAGGGCGTTGATATGGGAGCAGGTTCCGCCGCGTTCTCACCCGTCAGCGCGGCGATGCGCGCGTCGGCGGCTGCACGCTCCTGGGTGGCGCGCACGGCCAACGCTCGCGCCTTGATCGCGGCTTCGTTCATCCGATCCAGGTCGGTCTGCGTTGCCAGCCCGGCGGCGAGGCGCTGATTGACCAGCGCCAGCCCTTGCGCGCCGAGGGTATCGAGCACGTGCGCGATGCCGAGCTTGGTCTCGGCGGCGCGTCTGTCAAACCAGGCGTGCGCGAGCTCTTCGGCGAGTTGAAGGTCGAGGCGCACCAGTTCGGCAGCGTGCATGCGCTGTTCGATGTCGCCGCCGGAAAAACTGCGCCTGGCGTTGCTGATGCGCGCTTCGGCCTGCGCGCGCGCGGGGCTGTGCGTGCGTGACAGCGCAATGAGCCGCGCAAGTGCCGGCTCGCCGAGCGACGCATCGGGTGTGCTGCTCTCGACCGCGTCGGCAGGGGCGTTGCGAAATTTGGCGGGGAGCGTGACGGCTGGGGCCGCAGAGGCAGCAGGCGCTTGCGCAAAGACGGCTGGAGCAAGGGGAACTTGCAGCAGCGAGAGCAGCGCAGTGATGAAAATCCATATGGGAATGCCGCCAGGTGCGGCTCCCACCAAGGGTTTTCCCGGCAATATCGCGAAGAACCGCATGCCTACTTGCTCGCAGGCCGGGCGCCTTTGGCGATTCGCACCAGGACGCGCTGGCCGATCAGGGGCACGCTGGCGCTTGCGCTACCGGGATCAAGCGTGACGATCATCTCGACGCTGCGCACGTCGGCGCGTTCGGCCGGATCATCCGATGGCGCGCGCGCGCCGAAGGCGAGGCCGATGCTGGCAATCCTGCCCTTGAGCACGCGCGACTCGTCCGCTTCGAGTACGACATCGGCCGGCATGCCGGGCGTCACCTGCGTCACGAAGCGCTCTTCCAAATCGGCGCGTACCACCAAAGGTGCCTTCGGTGCGAACAAAAACAAGGGAGCGCTGGCGCTAGCTTGTGCGTTGTCACCGGCGCGCGCAAAGCGCTTGATGATGCGGCCATCAGCGGGGGCGCGCACGGCGCGCAGCTCGACTTCGAGCGACGCGAGTTTGATGCGCGTTTGCGCGGCAGCGCTTTGTGCGCGCAGGGCATCGGATTCGGCGCGGATCAGTGCGACCTGATCGCGTTTCTCATCGCGCTCGGCGCGTGCAACTGCCAGCGTGGCCACCAGGGGCTCGACGCGCGCGAGTTCGCGCTCGGCTGCGGTGAGTTTGATTTGCAACGGTTTCATGCGCGCATCGATCTCGCTCACTTCGTTGCGGGCGGCTTCAAGCAGCAGGCGTGCCTGGCGGTCATCCAGTTGTGCGAGCAGTGCCCCCCGTTTGACTTCTGCGCCGTCGCCTGCGGGCAGGCTGACGATGATGCCGTCGCGCGCCGTGCCGAGGCGTGTCAAGCCGCCGGAGACATCGACACGGCCTTTGGCGAAGGCGGTGTATTGGCCTGAGGCTGGTGTCGCAGGCACTGCCTTGGCTTGCGCATGTGCGCTGCCCATGCTAGCCATGCCGCCCATGCCACCGGTGCCACCCACGAAGGCGCAACACACAGCTGCGCACAGCGCTGCTGCGAGTTGATGGCGGCGCCGAAAATCAATGAGGAATCTGGCGTTCATCCGAAACAATTCTCCCGTCTTCCAGGTGGATCACGCGATGTGCGAAGTGGGTGAGGCGCGGATCATGGGTCACGCACAACACCGCTGCGCCGCGCTCGGTGGCGGCGCGCTGCATCAGAAGCGCGACCGCCTGACCGTTGGTGCCATCGAGCGCCGAGGTGGGTTCATCGGCGAACAATAGTGTAGGCGCTTTGGCGAGAGCGCGCGCGATGGCGACGCGCTGCTTTTCACCGCCCGACATCTCGGCCGGCTTCAGGTGCGAGCGCGATGCGAGGCCGACCGACGCCAGTGTGTCGCGCGCACGCTGGCGCGCTGCGCTGGGATTGACGCCCTGGTACTGCAGCGGCAGGACCACCTGGTCTTCGGCATTGAGCGCGGGGAACAAGTTGAAGCCCTGAAAGATGAAGCCGCAGTGCTTGAGGCGGAAGGCGTCGAGTGCAGCCGGTTGCAACTGCCACAGGTCCTGCCCGAGGGCACTTACGCGCCCGGCGTCCGGGCGCGTCAAGCCCGAGAGGGCTGCAAGCAGGGTGCTCTTGCCCGAGCCCGACGGCCCGCTCACCAGAGTGAGTTCACCAGCAGATAACTCCAGCGAGACACCGAACAGCACCTGCGCGGCAGTCTTGCCGCTGGCGAAGCGTTTGTCGAGCGCGGTGGCGCAGATGGCCGCAGGCGCAGCCTGGTGCGCGGACCGGGGATCAGGGTCGGCCCCGGATTGCGCCGGCGTCGCCGAAGCTGCGGGAGCGTTGTTCACCTGAGCAATGCGGCCGGGTCAGCGCGCCCAAGCGCGCGCAATGCGAGCAGGCCCGAGCCGATGGCGATGATGAGCGTGAGTGCGCCAGTGAGCGCGAGGCTCCAGTGTGGAAAGCGGATCGCGACGTAGGCGTAATGTGCGGCCATTTGAATCAGCCAGGTCAGCACCCCGGTGATGACCAGACCGGCGACGCCGATCCAGAACGATTGCTCGATCACGACTGCGCGCAACGAACTTTGTGCCACACCCAGTGCACGCAGTGTGGCGTATTCACGGATCGATGCGGTGATGGCGGCCACCAGGGTCTGGCTGGTGATGAGGATGCCGACGATGAGACCCAACAGCGTGGAGAACGCGAAACCGGCGCCCGCACCCGACTCGGTGAGCCAATACCACTGCGAGCGGTGCGAAAACTCGCGCGCCGTCCACACCTGAAAGTGCTTTACCGGGCCCTGCGGGTTGAGTTCCGCACGCACGGTTTCGGTGAGGACGGCGTCACCCGGGTTTTTCAGGCGCAACAGGAAGTAGGACACTTCTTGCTGTTCGCGCGCCGCCGAGCCGTCGATGGCGCGCGCTGACGAGAGCGAGGTGACGATGTTGACGCCGCCGATGGCGCGCAGGCCTTTGATTGCCGCCACTACCTTGACGCGCTTGCCGCCGATCTCGGCGGTGTTGCGTTCGCGCGCATTGCCGGTGGCGTTGTTCGCGTCAGTGGTGAGACTCACTCCGAGCTTGTCGACATCAGCTTCATCAATGATGACCGTCATCGGTTCGAGCAGCAGGGCGCGGGTTTGCGCGGGCAACACCTTGGCGAAGGCCATGCCATCGGCAGCGGGATCAATACCGAGCAGGTAGGCAAACAGGTTGGCACCATCCGGTGTGCGCCAGTCGCTTTGCGCAAATATGAAGGGCTCGAGGTCAGCCACCTGCGGATGCAGGCGCAGGCGCGTTTCGACCTGCGCGTTGAATGGTTTGCCAAGGTCAATGCTCTGAGTGCCGGTGAAGCCGGCCCAGAGGTCGGCATCGGATTCGTCGATGTAGACCGCGACGGTGCCGAACATGCCGATCAGCAGCCCGAGTTGCACCAGCACCAGCAGGCCGGAGAACGCGACCGCCAAAACGGCGGCGAGAAAGCGCCGCCATTCGTGGCGCAGCGTGGCGCGGGCGAGGGAGACCACGTCAGCAGGTACAGAAGCGCAAAATCATGGAGGGCGAGCATAGCAGCGTTGCGGGCAATACCGAACCGGTGGCCTGCGACAATAGCGACGGGCAGGGTTGCCACCAGGGCTGCCATCGGGCTATCACATTCTCAGGAGGAGGTCTTATGAACCCGTTTTCAAACCGACAGCGCGGTGCGCTGCTCGCAGCGCTGCTCGCCGGATTGGCGTTGCTTTCTGCGGCGTCGCCAAGTGTCTTGGCCCAGGATTATCCGGTCAAGAATATCAATTTCATCGTGCCCTATGCGGCCGGCGGCAATGGCGACATTCGGGGCCGCCAGATCGGGCAAAAGCTGGCCGTGATTCTGGGCAAGGCAGTGATCGTCGAGAACAAGGCCGGCGCGGGCGGCAATATCGGTACCGACTACATCGCCAAGGCCGCACCCGACGGCTACACCATCGGCATGGGTAACTTCGCGCCACTGGCCGTGAATGCCGCGTTGTTCAAGAGCCTGCCGTTCAATCCGCGGACCGACCTGCTTCCCGTTGCACTGATCGAGCGTGGTCCGCTGGTGCTGATGGTCAATCCGAAATCGCCCTACAAGAGCGTGAAGGAGCTGGTGGCGGCGGCCAAGGCCAAACCCGGCGTATTGTCTGCCGCCAATGGCGGCATCGGTGGCTCGCATCATTTGTCGGCGGAATTGTTCAAGCAGGCCGCCGGATTGGACATCATCAGTGTGGCCTACAAAGGTGGTGCACCGGGCGCGACCGATCTGATGGCCGGCAATGTCGACATGATGTTTGAGCAGATGTACGCTGCCGCACCCTCGATCGCCAGCGGCAAGTTGCGCGCGCTGGCGATGACAGGCAGCAAGCGGCTGGCCTTGTATCCGGATATCCCGACCTTTGCCGAGGTCGGATTGCCCGGGGTCGAAGTACTTAACTGGCAGGGGGTCATCGCGCCCAAGGGCACGCCTGCCGCCGTCATTGCCAAACTCAACGATGCCGTCAGTCGCGCGCTCAGGGAGCCCGATATGCGCGACAAGATCACTTCGCAGGGTAATGAAGTCGGCGGTGGCACGCCTCAGGAGTTCGCCGCCCTGATCGCCAGCGAGTCTGACAAATGGGGCCGCGTGGTGCGCGAGGCGAAGATTAAACCGGAGTGACGGTCTGACTGATTTGCAGATCACGGCGGGGCGTGGGCTGATATTGCCGAGGTTGCCGCAGTTGCCGCAGTTGCCGCAGTTGACGCAGTTGCCGCAGTTGCCGCAGTTGCCGCAGTTGCCGCTGTTGCTTTGGTGCTCGGTGGCATGACGCTCACCGCGCCGTTGCGCGCGCAAATTTCCGCAGTGTTGTTGTGCGCCGCTGCCGGAGCACTGTGCGCATGGGCACGCACGCCGATTCCATGGATGCTTGGCCCGCTGTTTGTCATGGCGTTCGCGAAGGGCCGCGGCTTTTCAGTGGACTCCCCGCGCAGGTTTCGCGACTCCGGGCAATTGTTGATGGGCACGGTGCTCGGTTTGTATTTCACCCCCGAGATGTTGCGCCTGGTAGCGCGCTTCCTGCCGTGGATGCTGGCGGCAGGCTTGTTTGCCATCTTCATCGCGTTTGTGTGCGCGCGCGTGCTGACCCGTTGCGCCGGCAGTTTCAAGATCGATGCGACCACCGCGTTTTTTTCCTGCGTGCCTGGGGGCGCCTCGGAGATGGCCAATCTGGCGGAGCGCTATGGCGGACGCCAGGATCTGGTCGCCGCAGCGCAAGGCCTGCGCATCCTGTTGATTGTCGCGATCATTCCGTTCGTCTTCACCTATTCCGGCATTCACGGCGCCGACGCCTACTTTCCGGGGCCACGCGTGGTGGAAGCGGGTGGCCTGCTGCAGTTGCTCGCGCTCTCACTGGTGGCCGGTGTGGTGGCGCAGCGCTTCGGTGTGCCCAATGGCTATGTGCTCGGCCCTCTGCTGACCACCATCATGCTCACTGGGGCAGGGGTCTCGTGGTCGGCCATGCCGAACTGGCTGACCAACCTTGGGCAAATGATGCTCGGCTGCGCGCTCGGATCGCGTTTTGACCAGGCGTTTTTTCACAACGCGCCACGCTTTCTGTTTGGCGCCGCCATGGCAACCCTGGTGGCGCTTGGTTTGTCGAGCGGCTTCGCGGTGGCGATGGGCTGGATCGCCGGCATCCATTGGACTACTGCGATCCTGGCGCTGGCCCCCGGCGGCATGCCCGAGATGAGCATCACAGCCAAGGTGCTGCAACTGGGCGTGCCGGTGGTGGTGGCGTTTCACGTCACGCGCATGGCAATATTGGTAACGGTGAGCGGGCCGGTGTACCGGCGATTGCTCAAGCCGCGTGATTGACTCCTCCAGGGTTGGAGGCCACCGGCGGGGTTCAGTTGCCAGTCTTCGAACATGAGGTGGCATATGAGTTGGGATCCATCGCAATATTTGAAGTTCGGCAACGAGCGCCTGCGTCCCGCACTTGACCTTTTGGCACGCGTGCCGCTCGAGACGCCGCACACCGTGGTGGATCTTGGCTGCGGGGCCGGCAACGTTACGAAGTTCATCGCGCAGCGCTGGCCGCAGGCGCAGGTGACTGGCGTGGACAACTCAGGCGAGATGCTCGTCAAGGCACGCAATACCTTCAGCGGCATGCAATGCCAAGCGCAGTGGATTGAATCGGGCATCAGCACCTGGCAGCCGGACGCGCCGGTCGACGTCATTTATTCCAACGCCGCGCTGCACTGGCTCCCCGGTCATGCGGAATTGTTCCCCGCCCTCATGGCCAAGCTCAATCCCGGCGGCGTGCTCGCGGTGCAGGTGCCGCGCAACTGGGGAGCACCCTCGCACACCTGCATCGACACCGCGCTTGACGCCCTCGGCTTAGCCCCCGCACAGCGCGCCGCCATCAACGCCGCCAAGCTCAACACCCCGGTCGCGGAACCGGCGCAGTACTACGATTGGCTCATGCCCCACGCCGGAGAGATCGACATGTGGGAGACGCTCTACACCCACGTGCTCACCGGCGAGAACGCAGTGGCCGAATGGGTCAAGGGCACGGCACTGATTCCCGTGATGAATGGCTTGAAAGCCTTGGTGCATGCGGATGCTGGCAGTATGGTCACGGAAAATGGCTTGCACCAACAGTTCTGGGCCGATTACTGTGTGCGTACCAATGCGGCGTATCCGCGACGGTCGGATGGGACGACGCTGTTGCAGTTTCGGCGCTTGTTTTTGGTGGCTACGCGCGTGTGACAGCGAGGCAGGAGAGCGTCGTTTTACCCGCCCCATGCATTTGATTCCTGTTACCCTAACTACCCCATGTTGAACCGCGCCACCGCGCCCCGCCGCCATGTCTGAATCCCAAGACCGCGTCCTCTATGAACTGGTACTGCGTGATGACCGCCGGCCTTCGCCATTTTGCTGGCGCACGCGTATGGCGCTGGCGCACAAGGGGCTGGAATACGTGACGGTGCCGGTGAAATTCACCGACAAGGCAGTGATCGCGTTCGCCAATACCAAGCAGGTGCCGGTGCTGGTGGATTTCGGCGAGGTGGTGAGCGATTCGTGGGCGATTGCCAAGTATCTGGACGACAACTATTACGCGGAGCGGCCGCTGTTGATGGGTGGCGGTACACGCTTTGTGAATCAGTGGGTCGATACGCAGTTGCATCCGGTACTGGTGCGGCTGGTGTTGAAGGATATCTACGACCACGTGCATCCTGATGACCGCGAGTATTTCCGTACCACGCGGGAGCAGCGTTTTGGCATGTCGATCGAGGCAGTTCACGCCGAGCGGCCCAAGCATGAGCAGGAACTCAAGCGCGTGCTCGGGTTTTTGCGCGAGATGCTGCGCGCGCAGCCGTTTGTGTGTGGCAAGTCCCCGGCCTATGCCGACTACATCGTGTTTGGTGCGTTTCAATGGGCGCGCTCCATTAGTCAGTTTGTGCTGCTCGACAAGGCTGACCCGATTGCCGAGTGGCGCGACCGCATGTGCCGGCTCTACGGCAGCCTCGCCAATACGGTGCCGCATTTCGACTAGGGCAAATCGCGCAACTGCCTTTCGGTTTCCGTCGGTGCGCAATCGCGTCTCGTATAGTGAAAAGCCGTTTCAATCTCAGGGCACAAGCAAGCTCCTTTGTGCTACAGTCGCGCACCTTTTTTCTTGAACCGGGTTTTCCTGGACGAAGAATGCGTGTTTCTCCGGAGTGTCTGAGCGGGCCAGAAGCCTGATTCGACGCGCCGAGCGAAGTCCCCCTCATCCTGCCCCGGACTTCGGCACCTCTACCTCTCCCACCGAAAAACAGTTCGTTTTCTTTGACTTCCAAAGAGGAGCGCGGATGAGCGCACAACTGAACAATCTTGGTGCAGCACCAGCCTGGGTCAAAAACGCCAAACTCAAGGATTGGGTTGCGACCACTGCGGCG
>JANLTL010000243.1:0-13142 GCA_031362905.1 Burkholderiales bacterium
CCACCGGCGACGCATAGGCGGTGCGGTCGCCGGCCTTGTAGTCGTACCAGCCGGCACTGGTCTTCTGGCCGAAGCGGCCCTGCTCGCAGATCAGGTCGGCGGTCTTGGAATAGCGGATGTTCGGCTTTTCGACATAACGGCGCTTGCGGATGTACCAGCCGACGTCATTGCCCGCAAGGTCGCCCATGCGGAACGGGCCCATCGCGAAGCCGATTTTCTCGATCGCCTTGTCGACCTGCTCTGGGGACGCGCCTTCTTCGAGCAAGAAGCCCGCCTGGCGCGAATACTGCTCGATCATGCGGTTGCCGATGAAGCCATCGCACACGCCCGAGACCACGCCGATTTTCTTGATCGTCTTGGAGAGCTTCATGGTGGTGGCGAGCACGTCCTTGGCCGTCTTGGCGCCACGCACGATTTCGAGCAGCTTCATGACGTTGGCCGGCGAGAAAAAGTGCGTGCCGATCACGTCTTGCGGGCGCTGGGTGAACGAGGCGATCTGGTTCACGTCGAGCGTCGAGGTGTTGGAGGCGAGGATCGCACCGGGCTTCATCACGGCATCGAGTTGCTTGAACACGGTTTCCTTGACCGCCATGTCTTCAAATACCGACTCGACGACGATGTCGGCCTGCGCCAGATCCTGGTACGACAGAGTCGGCGTGATCAGCGCCATGCGCTTTTCGACCTCCTCCATCGTCATGCGCCCCTTCTTGGCGGTGTTCTCGTAGTTCTTGCGGATCGTGGCGACGCCCTTGTCGAGCGCTTCCTGCTTCATTTCGAGCATCACCACCGGAATCCCGGCGTTGATGAAGTTCATGGCGATGCCACCGCCCATGGTGCCGGCACCGATCACCGCCGCGCTCTTGATCGGGCGCAAGGGCGTGTCATCAGGCACATCGGGAATCTTGGCAACGACGCGCTCACCGAAAAAGTAATGCCGCATCGCCTTTGACTCGGTCGTCGCCACCAGATCCATAAAGGCCGCACGCTCGAACATGATGCCGTCGTCAAACGACATCGTCGCTGCCGCCTCGACCGCCGCAGCGCATTTCGGCGGCGCGGGATAGCCGCGATATTGCTTGGCCACGTCTGCCTTGGCCTTGGCGAAAAACTCCGCGCCGGGGTTGGCGGCGGCGAGATCACGGGCGCGCTTGTAGGGTCCGCCTTTTTGGGCGGTATCGGACGCAAACTTGACGGCGGTCGCAACGAGGTCGGCGTCAGCCATGGCATCAAACAAGGTGCCCGGCGCAATTTTCTCAGACTTGATGGGATCGCCCTTGACGATCATGTCCAGTGACTTCTCGACGCCGATCAGGCGCGGCAAGCGTTGCGTGCCGCCGGCGCCGGGCAACAGGCCGAGCTTCACTTCCGGCAGCGCGATCAGCGCACCAGGCGCGCCGACCCGATAGTGGCAGCCCATCGCCAATTCCAGCCCGCCCCCCATGGCGACACCATGCACGGCGGCCACCACCGGTTTGGGTGAATTCTCGAGCGCCGTGATGACCTCACCGAGAAACGGCGACGCGGTCGCCGCAGGGGTATTGAATTCCTTGATTTCTGCGCCGCTGCAAAACACCTTGCCCCCGCCTGTGAGCACGATCGACTTGACCGCGCCATCAGCCAGCGCGGCGTTGAGCGCGGCCAGCACGAAGCTGCGGTTGCCGTGGCTCATGGTGTTCATCGGCGGGTTGTTCATGGTGATCACCGCCACATCACCGTGCATTTGGTAGTTGCTCATCGTTTCATTTCCGTTCGGTTGATATCGTTGAAACCCTTGGTGCAAGCCATTGTTGCGGCATACCATTGTAAAGACCGTTGACCAGAGCCACTCTTCCGGCGAGGCACTTCTAGACTTCCAGCCACTCCTTGCGTATTGCCTCGTTGGCCTTGAGGTCGGCGGGCGAGCCTTCAAACACGATCTGCCCGTGACCCATCACATAGAGGCGGCTGGAGATGTCGAGAGCGATCGCAAGCTTTTGCTCGACCAGCAAGACCGACACGCCGCGATTCTTCAATTCCTTGAGGTACTCCGCCACCAGCTCAACGATCTTCGGTGCCAGCCCTTCGGTGGGCTCGTCGATCATGATCAGGTCGGGGTCGCCCATCAGGGTACGGCACAGCGTGAGCATCTGCTGCTCGCCGCCCGACAGCACCCCCGCCTCGGTGTGCTGGCGCTCCTTGAGGCGCGGGAACATCTGGTACATGTCATCGAGTTTCCATTTTCCCGGCACCTTGCCCTTCATGCCGAGGATCAGGTTTTGCTCGACCGTCAGGGTCGGAAAGATGTCGCGATTCTCCGGCACGTAGCCCAAGCCTTTGTGCGCGACCTCATAGGTCTTGTGCCCAAGCAGTTCCTGGTCCTTGAAGCGCACCGAGCCGGTGGCGCTCACCTGCCCCATGATCGCCTTGATGGTGGTCGAGCGCCCGACGCCGTTGCGCCCGAGCAGGCTGACGATCTCGCCGGCGCCGACGTTCATCGACACACCGTGCAGGATGTGGCTCTTGCCGTAGTAGGCGTGCAAATCCTTGACTTGCAGCATGTCAGTGGCCTCCACCGTTGGCAGCCGCGCCGTCGGTCAGCGACGTGCCCAGATACGCTTCCTGCACCGCCGCGTTGCCGCGAATTTTTTCGGGTACATCGGTGGCGATCACTTCGCCGTAGACCAGCACCGAGATGCGGTCGGCGAGGCCAAATACCACGCTCATGTCGTGCTCGACCATGATGAGGGTCTTGCCCACAGTGACCTTGCGAATCAGTTCGACCGCCTGATCGGACTCCGAACGACTCATCCCCGCCGTGGGTTCGTCGAGCAGGATCACATCCGCGCCACCGGCGATGGTGATGCCGATTTCGAGCGCACGCTGCTCGGCGTAGGTGAGCAGCCCGGCCTTGACGTCGCGCCGCTTCTTGAGGCCGATGCGTTCGAGCACTTCGTCCGCCCGCGCGTTAGCGTCCTTGAGCGTGGAGAGCGCCTTCCAGAACGAATACTTGTAGCCCAGCGGATAAAGTACGGCGCAGCGAACATTCTCGAACACCGAGAGATTGGCAAAAATGTTGGTGATCTGGAAGCTGCGTGCAAGACCGCGCCGGTTGATCTCAAAAGGCTTGAGGCCGGCCAGATCGCCGCCATTGAGCAGGATGGCGCCGGTGCTGACACCAAAGCGCCCGCTGATCAGGTTGAACAGCGTGGATTTTCCCGCGCCGTTGGGGCCAATCACCGCGTGGCGTTCCCCCTGGGTGACCGCCAGATTCACGCCACGAATGATCTCGGTGTTACCGAAGGACTTGCGCACCTCACGCAACTCCACGGCGGCAGCCGGGCTGGCAGCTTGCGAAGCAGCGGCACTCATGTCGTCTGCGCCCGGATGATGTCGCCCATGATGCGGTCCCAATGCATGGAAACACCGCGCATGGCCTGCCGCAGCAGCACGCCGCCGACCACGGTCAACACCACCACCACCACCCAGGGTGGCGCGCTGGCCACGTCTATCTGCATGCCGAAGAAAGCCTTGCTGGTGCCGGCCGCCGCTTCGAGTGACAGGTGGTAAATCATTTCAACCGCGAAGATCAGCGCGGCCAGCAAGGTCAAGCCGGCGCCGGTAGCCAGGCAATACGAGGGAAAGATTTCCTTGAAACGCCCGGCGCGGATGATCGGGAACTGCATCATGATCAGCGTGGCAATCCCGCCCGGTGCATACATCACCATCAGCACAAAAAACAAACCGAGGTAGAGCAGCCAGGCCTTGGTGATGGTGGCCAGCACCACGATGAAAAAGCCGAAAATCACGGCGCCGATCATCGGACCGAAGAAAAACGGCACACCGCCGATGAAGGTGAACAGCAGCACCGTGCCCGAGCGGATCGCGCTGACGTTTTCCGAGCTGACGATTTCAAAGTTGATTGCGCCCAGCCCGCCTGACACACCGGCGAAGAAACCCGAAATGATCAGGACCAGGTAGCGCACCCGCTGCGTCTCGTAGCCGATGAATTCGACACGTTCGGGGTTGTCGCGTACCGCGTTGGCAATGCGCCCGAGCGGCGTGTGCGTGAAGGCGTACATCGCCGCAGTGCAGATGAACAGCCAGACCGCCACCAGATAGTAGACCTGCACCTGCGGCCCGAAGGTCACCGAAGTGATGAAGCCGAACAGGGGCTCGCCGGCTATGCGGTTGCTCGACACCCCGCCCTCGCCACCGAAGAAGCCCGGGAACATCAGCGACATCGCAAACACCAGCTCGCCGATGCCGAGCGTAATCATGGCGAAGGGCGTTCCGGATTTTTTGGTTGTCACATAACCGAACAGCACGCCAAAGAAAGCACCCGCCAGCCCGCCCACCAGCGGCAGCATTGAAACCGGGAACCACAAGCCCTTGCCGATCATGTTGAGCAGATGGATCACAAAATACGCGCCCAGCCCGGCGTACACCGCATGGCCGAACGAGAGCATGCCGGACTGCCCGAGCAGCATGTTGAACGACAGCGAAAAGATCATGATGGTGCCGATCTGGCACATCAGGGTCAGCGAAAACCCCTTGTCGAACAGCTGCGGCAGCACCAGCAGCAGCAGCGCGAACCCGGTCCAGATGATCCAGCGCGCGAGGTTGACCGGTTTGAAGGTGACGGCGTTCATCGCACTCATTTTCCCTAGCCTTCGCGCGTACCCATCAGCCCGCGCGGCCGGAAGATCAGGATCAGCACGAGGAACAGGTAAGGCAGGATCGGCGCGGTCTGCGCGATGGTGAGCTTCCACAGCGAGTACAAAAAGGTGTCGGGCGTGATCACGAATCCGGCGCTCTTGAACAGGGTCACGAACGAGTAGTCCATCGCCACGGCGAAGGTCTGGATCACGCCGATCAGCAGCGAGGCGACAAAGGCGCCGGCCAGCGAACCCATGCCGCCCACCACCGCCACCACGAACACAATCGAACCCACCGCCGCCGCCATGCCCGGCTCGGTGACAAATGCGTTACCGCCGATGACGCCGGCCAGGCCGGCCAGCGCGCAGCCGCCGCCGAACACCAGCATGAACACGCGCGGCACGTTATGGCCGAGCGCTTCGACCGTGTCAGGGTGGGTCAGCGACGCCTGGATCACGAGGCCAATGCGGGTACGCGTGAGCACCAGGAAAATAGCCAGCAGCATCAGCACCGCCACCAGCATCATGAAGCCGCGGTACATCGGAAACGTGGTGGTGTAGAGGGTGAACAGCGGCCCGTCCATCTCGGGCGGAATCTTGTAGTCGAGCGAGGAGCGGCCCCAGATCAGGTGCACGAACTCTTCGATCAGATAAGCCAGGCCGAAGGTCAGCAGCAATTCGGGCACGTGGCCGAACTTGTGCACCCGGCGCAGCATGAAGCGCTCGACCAGCGCGCCCACCATGCCGACCACCACCGGCGCAATCACCAGTGCCGGCCAGAAGCCGAACTTGACGCTGATCTGGTACGCGAAATAGGCGCCCAGCATGTAGAAGCTCGCATGCGCGAAATTGAGCACGCCCATCATCGAAAAAATCAGCGTCAGCCCCGACGAGAGCATGAACAGCAGCAGCCCGTAGGAGACGCCGTTGAGCAACGAAATGAGGAAAAATTCCACGCGAGGGCCGCCCTGAAGGATCAAACCATGGTCAAAAAAAGGCGCGTTGCCGCGCCTTTTTTCGCAAGCATCACGTCACTCAGGACTTGGGTGGCCGCTTCATCTGGCAGGAGGTCGGCTGCGCCAGCACAAAGGATTCGATCCGTGCATCGGTCTTGAAACCGAGGCCGGTGTCTTCCTGGTCATACTTGACGCTCTTGTCGCCGCCGGCCTGTGGCTTGTCGCCCTTGACTGCCGCCTTGACGATGGTCGACATGTACATCGGGTTGATCAACTGGTGGTCGCTGGCGCGCATTTCGACTTCGCCGGTGTCACTCATGAATTTGGTGCCTTCAAGCGCGTAGGCCACCTGGAGCGGGTCGGCCGACTTGGCGCGCTTGATGGCATCGGCGATCATGTACATCATGGTGTTGACGCGCAGGTAGTAGAAGTCAAGTTTGTATTTTTTCTCGAAGTCGTTGGCGAACTTTTCGGTCTTGTTCGGCGAGATGTTGGCGTGCCACTCGGTGATCTGCTTGACCTTGCCGGCGGCGGCTTCGCCCATCGCGGTGGGCGAGCCCAGTCCACCGGCGTAGTAGGTGTAGAAATCGACGTTCAGGGCGGCGTCCTTGGCGGCCTTGATCAGCAGCGACATGTCGTTGCCCCAGTTGCCGGTGATCACGGTGTCGGCGCCGGCGGCCTTCATCTTGGCCACGTAGGGGGCGAAGTCACGCACCTGCCCCAAGGGGTGCAGGTCGTCGCCGACGATCTGGATGTCGGGGCGCTTGCGGGCCAGGTATTCCTTGGCGGCGCGCGATACCTGCTGGCCGAAGGCGTAATTCTGGTTAATCAGATATACCTTCTTGATGTTCTTCTGCTTCTCGATGAACGAGGTCATGGCCTCCATTTTCATGTCGCTGTTGGCGTCAAAGCGGAAATGCCAAAAATTGCACTTGCTGTTGGTGAGATCCGGGTCTACCGCAGCGTAATTGAGGTACAGCACGGTCTGGGTGGGGTTGCGCTCGTTGTGCTTGGCCACCGCGTCAGAGATCGCCAGCGCCGCGCCCGAGCCGTTGCCCTGGGTCACGAACCGCATGCCGCGGTCGATCGCCACCTTGAGCTGGTTCAGGCTTTCCTGCGGCGTGCCCTTGTTGTCGAGCGGCACGATTTCGAGCTTCGGGCCGCCGGCGAGGTTGCGCGCGTTGATGTCGTCGATGACGAACTGGAACTGCTTGAGCCCGGCTTCGCCGACATTGGCGAACGGGCCCGAGAGTGGATCGATGTAGCCGATCTTCACGGTTTGCGCCGAGGCGCCGCCAATGGCCAGCGCGGCCAGCGCAGATACCGCGATGGTGGCGGCGCGAAAATACAGTGTCTTCATGTGTGCTCCTTTGGTTTTGGGATTGATACAGTCCAGGCATTGCGCGCAGGTTGCAATGCAAGGACTTGTTATAGTTTGGATCGATTGTACAACTGGAGTCACATCAATATGAAAGCCTGGATGGTCAAACAATGGTGCGAGCCGCATCAGATGCAATTTGAAGAAGTGCCCACGCCGGAGCCCCAGGGCGCGCAGGTGCGCGTCAAGGTCGAAGCCGCGGCGCTCAATTTTATGGACACCCTGATCATCAAAGGCCAGTACCAGTTCAAGCCGCCGTTCCCGTTCACGCCCGGCGTCGAAGTCGCCGGGACGATTGAAGCGGTCGGCACGGGCAGCCGCTACCAGCCCGGCATGCGCGTGTGCGGCAACATTTCGACCGGGGGTTATGCGACACATGCCATCCTCGACGATGGCGCGGTGGCGCCGATTCCCGACAACTTGCCGTTCGCCGAAGGCTCAGCTCTGCCGATCGTCTACCCCACCGCACATTTGTGCTTGAAAGACGCCGGGCGCATGCAGTCAGGCGAAACCGTGCTGGTGCATGCCGGTGCGGGCGGCGTCGGCCTGGCGGCGATTCAACTGGCGAAGGCATGGGGCGCGGGGAAAATTCTTGCCACCGCCGGTGGCGCGGAGAAATGCAAGGTGTGCCTCGACCACGGCGCACACGAAGCGTATGACTACAACGGTGCCGGGGCTGACACCTGGGTCGATCAGGTCAAAGCCGTCACCGGCGGCAAAGGGGCCGACATCATCATCGACATGGTCGGCGGCAAGATCGCCGAGCAGTCGCTGCGCGTGCTGGCCTGGCGCGGGCGCTTCATCGTGGTCGGCTTCGCCGGGGGAACGATCCCGAATGTGCCGGCCAATCGCTTGCTGCTCAAGGCGGCGAGCGCGATTGGCGTGTTCTGGGGCGAGACCGCCAAGCGCGAGCCTGCGACCGTGCGTGACGTGTTTGCTGATCTGATGGGACTGCTGGCGGCGGGCAAGATCAAGCCGGTAGTGACCAGCACCTACAAATTGTCCGACGCGCCGCGGGCAATGATCGATCTGGCCACCCGCAAAACCCACGGCAAAGTGGTGCTGATACCTGACTGACGAGGTGCAAGTGGCGAGACCGATGCCGCAGTGGCGGCTGCGCCGCAAGTCGCCGGTGTGGCTTGCGGCTTGCGGCTGGCGGCTCCGGGACGCCTTAAGACCCGAGTGCACGCCAGGTTGCAAAGCCGGCAATGGTGGCCACGATCGAACCGGCCAAATGCAGTCCGCAATGCAGCGCAGCCTCCGCATAGCGACCGCCTTGTAGCAGGAGGACGCTTTCAGCAGAAAACGTGGAGAAGGTGGTCAAGCCGCCGAGAAATCCCGTGATGGCAAACAGGCGCCATTCGGGCGCCATGCCGGGAGACGCGGCAGAGTAAGCGACTGCCAAGCCCACCAGGTAGCCGCCAATCAGGTTTGCCGCGAGTGTGCCGGGAGGCACTGCAGGTTGCATCGCGTTGAGCCACACGCCGAGCACCCAACGCAGCCAGGCACCGAGCATGGCGCCGCATCCTACCGCCACAAATCCGTATGCCGTCATGCCTGGAAACCCTTGGTGGAAGCGGTGCGCAGGCGCCTTATGCGCCAGCACCCTTGGTGGGAGCGGATTTTGGCGCATCGACCGATGTCGTCTCTGTCCCGGCATTTTCAGGCGCGGATTTTTGTTCGCTGGCCGGTTCTCCACCACCCGCACCCCAGCGTGCGACGGCACTGTCGTCACTGCTGCGCGCATCGACCCAGCGCGCACCGTCAAGCGTTGCTTCCTTTTTCCAGAATGGCGCCTCGGTCTTGAGATAGTCCATGATGAACTCGCAGGCGGCGAACGCTTCGCCGCGATGTGCGCCGACGGTGGCCACCAGCACAATCTGGTCGAGCGGCATCAAGGCGCCGATACGATGAATCACCAGCGCATCAAAAATGTCCCAGCGGCTTTTCGCATCGGCGACAATTTTTTCGAGCGCGCGCTCGGTCATGCCGGGGTAATGCTCCAGGGTCATTTGCGACACATTGGTCGATTTGCCATCGACTTCGTTGAGATCGCGCACGGTGCCGGTGAAGGTGGCAATGGCACCAATCTTGGCGGCACGCGTGCCTTGCGCAGCACGCAGCGCAGCGACCTCACGCGTGAGGTCAAAATCTTCGGATTGGACGCGCACCGGCATGGTCGGCTGCACTCACCCGCCGGTCACCGGCGGAAAAAACGCAATTTCGTCACCGGCACGCACCGGTGCATCGGCCCCCGCCATGTCCTGATTCACGGCTGCGCGCAGGTTGCGCGTGGGCGCAAAATGCTCGGCCCAGATGCCGCCGCGCGTGGACAAATGCGCACGCAATGCGCCCACGGTAGAAATCGCTGCGGGCAATTCCAGCGATTCGCGACTGGTGCCGACGGCCTCACGCAGGCCCGCAAAAAACAACAGCGTGACCTCACTCATGTCAGCATCCCCGCGAACGGCAGATAGCGCACCAGGTCTCCGCGCAAGATCGCTTGCGCCGGCGGGTTGTCCACGAGCCCGTCACCCCACACCGTGGAAGTAAGCACACCGGAGCTTTGATTGGCGAACAGGTCAAGGCCGCCGGCGTCGTTGATGCGCACGCGCAAAAACTCGCGGCGGCGGTCTGCTTTGAGCCAATCGAAATCGGCGCGCAAGGTGAGCGCCTGCGGCTGCCACGCGCTCATGCCCTGCCGCTTGAGAATGAAGGGCCGCACGAACAACAGAAACGTGACGAAACTGGAGACCGGGTTGCCCGGCAGACCGATGAAATCGGCATGCGCGCCAGCCGGCCCGCCAGCGCGCCGCACCTGACCATAGGCCAGAGGCTTGCCGGGCTTCATGGCAATCTGCCAGAGCTTGATTTCGCCTTCTGCCTCAACCGCAGGGCGCACGTGGTCTTCTTCACCCACGGACACGCCGCCGGTGGTGATGATGAGGTCGTGTTCGCGCGCGGCATCGCGCAGCGTGGCACGGGTAGCGTCGAGCGAGTCGCGCACGATGCCAAAATCAGTGAGTGTGCAACCGAGGCCTTCGATCAATCCACGCAGCATGAAGCGGTTGGAGTTGTAGATCGCGCCCGGTTGCAAGGGCTCACCGGGCATCGCCAGCTCGTCTCCGGTAAAAAACACCGCGACCTTGAGGCGGCGCACCACTTGCAGTGTTTTCAAGCCCACCGATGCGGCGAGGCCAGAGGCCTGCGCCGACAGGCGCGCACCCTTGGGCAATATGTCGCTGCCGGCACGAATGTCGTCCCCGCGACGGCGAATCCATTCGCCTGGCGCCGGCACATGATTGACGACCACAACGTCGCCCCCGGCCGTCTGGTCGGCGCTGCAATGCTCCTGCATCACCACTGCATCGGCCCCCTGCGGAATCATTGCGCCGGTGAAGATGCGGGCGGCAGCCCCGGGTGGGAGCGGCTCTCCGACGATGCCCGCGGGAATGCGCTGCGTCACCGCGAGCCGTGCACCGGGCGCCACGACGTCGGCTGCGCGCAAGGCGTAACCGTCCATCGACGTGTTGTCCATCGGCGGCACGTCGATGGTCGACGCCACTGCCTGTGCCAGCACGCGACCGTGGCCGTTGAGAGTCTCGACACCCTCCTCCTGGGCCAGCGGCTGCGCCTGCGCGAGCAGCGCGGTCAGTGCCTCGTCCATCGACAACATCGGAGATTTCATGTCGCGCGCGCTGGTAAGCCGATTTGCAAGCCGTGATGGGCAATTATAAATTCGGCGATGGCATCCGGATCGTTGAGGTTCAGCACCGGTAGTGCAGTTTGCACCGGCGCGTCGCTCGCAATGGCGACGATGTTGGGGTCGTCCGGATGCAACAGGGGCCGCTCGAACGAAGGGCGAAAGACTTCGAGCTTGGGGATCGCCGCCCGCTTGAAGCCTTCGACCAGCACGAGGTCGCAAGGCGCAAAGCGCGCCAGTTGCTCTTCGAGGGAGGGCTGCACTTCGTCGCGCAACTCGTGCATCAGCACCCAGCGGCGATCGGAGGTCACCAGGACTTCGGTCGCACCCGCTTCGCGGTGGCGGTAAGAATCCTTGCCCGGTTTGTCGATGTCGAATGCGTGGTGCGCGTGCTTGATGAGCGACACCCGCAAGCGCTTTTGCACAAAGCGTGGAATCAACTGCTCGATCAGCGTCGTCTTGCCCGAACCCGAAAAGCCGGCAAAGCCAAAAACATTTTTCTGCATTGACCAGAAAAGGGGTCAGACCCCTTTTTCCTTTCTATTCATGCACAGCCGAAAGACTGATTCGACTGATCCGGCGACGGCAAAATAAATGGGGTCAGACCCCACTTATTTCCCATTTTGTTCAGCCCCATTTTTGCGCGCACTGAAAGGCGATGTAGGCCTTGATCTTGCCCGCCGCAACCGGCATATCGACAAAGCGTTTGGGCAGGGCTTCAATGTCCTCGAATCCCGCGGGACGCGGCGGTTTGATGCCGAGCGCTTCTATGATGGTGTCCTCGAACTTGGCTGGCTGCGCGGTTTCGAGCACGATCATCGGCACTTCGGTATCGCGATATTCGAGCGCCACCTTGAGGCCATCAGCGGTATGCGTGTCGATGATCTTGCCGTAACGCTGGTGGGTCGCGCGAATCGTGGCGAGGCGGTCGGCGTGGGTGCTGGAGCCGGAAACAAAACCGGTTTGCGGCAGGCCTGCCATCAAGGCTGTGCCATTGGTGCCCTGCTCCACATTGAGATTGAACGCATCCTCACGGTCAAGCTTCTCCCACAGTGCTTTGACCGTAGCGCCATCGCACCCGGCCAGATCAAACACAAAGCGCTCGAAGTTGGACGCCTTGGAAATATCCATCGACGGGCTGGAGGTCTGGTGCGTCTCCGCGCTGCTGCGCACGCGGTAGACCCCGGTCTTGAAGAACTCGTCGAGCACGTTGTTCTCGTTGGTGGCGAGCACCAGGCGGCGGATCGGCAGGCCCATGCTGCGCGCCAGATGGCCGGCGTAGATGTTGCCGAAGTTGCCCGAGGGCACGGCGAAATCGACGCGTTCCTCGTTCGAGCGTGTCGCCGCGAAGTAGCCCTTGAAGTAATACACCGCCTGCGCCACCACGCGCGCCCAGTTGATCGAATTGACCGCACCGATCTTGTGGCGTGCCTTGAACGAGGCATCGCCCGAAACCGCCTTGACGATGTCCTGGCAATCATCAAACACGCCATCGACCGCGAGATTGAAAATATTGGCGTCCAGCAGGCTGAACATCTGCGCGGTTTGAAACGGACTCATCTTGCCCTTGGGCGAGAGCATGAACACGCGCACGCCCTGCTTGCCGCGCAACGCGTACTCGGCCGCCGAGCCGGTATCGCCCGAGGTCGCGCCGAGGATATTGAGTTCACGCCCCTCACGTTGCAACACGTACTCGAACAGGTTGCCGAGCAACTGCATCGCCATGTCCTTGAAGGCGAGCGTCGGGCCGTTCGAGAGGCCGAGAATGTGCAGACCGGGTTCGAGGGTGGTGAGCGGCGCGATGTCGGCGCTGCCGAACACCTCGACCCTGTAAGTCTTGTCCACCAAGGCTTTCAGGGCATCGGCCGGGATGTCGTCGATGAATTTCGACAGCACGGCGAACGCGAGATCGGGATAGGCCATCGCACGCATGTGCGTGAGCTCGGCGTCGGTCAACTGCGGATAAGACTCCGGCATGGCAAGGCCGCCATCGGGTGCCAAGCCTTCGAGCAGGATGTCGCAAAAGGGTTTGGGCGGCGAGCCGCCACGGGTAGAGAGGTATTTCATACGGCGTCGAGTGTCTTGACCAGTTCGTTCAAATTATGTCCCTCCCAGTACGCGCCCACATTAGCCTGCAATCGTGTCAGCAGACTACGGGCTTCGCGTCGCATGTCGTCGGCGACCTCGACATGGCCCTCAGCTTTGAGAAACCACAAGGCTTGCAATAGCGCCGCCGCCAAATCGAACAAACCCTGCGGAGTCTCGCCAATTTCGGCATTGATCCGTTGGAAAAGTGCAATGCTCTCCTCGGCAGCGGCACGGGAAGCATCATATAGGCCCAGCGCGTGATCCACTCCTCCCACCTTCGAAATAGAAATGGCGAGATCACGGAGACGCTGCGGTGTTTCGCCCGCAGTCGCGTTAATTTGTCGACGCAGTTCGAGGCTTTCGGCGTACGCAGCGCGTGCTGC
>JANLTL010000026.1:0-3023 GCA_031362905.1 Burkholderiales bacterium
ACCGGCGATCGCCCGGGGCCGCTCGGCAATCATTTTTTCACTCGCAATGATCGCGTTGCCGTACAGGTTTCCGAGCCCCAGGTCGGCGTACTTGAGCCACTGCATGTCCTCGGTCTTGACGCCGCGCGCATTGAGCGTCAGCAATTGGGTGTAGTAGAAGCCCGTGATGGCGTCGACGTCGCCCTTGACCAGCATGGTCTCGCGCAGCGCCGGCTCCATGCTCACCAGTTGAACCGATTTGGCATCGAACCCGTTGGCCTTCGCCACCAGCGGCAGCATCTTGCGCACGGCGTCGAAGCTCGGGCCGCCAAGTTTCTTTCCGGCCAGATCGGACGCCTTCTTGATACCGCTCTTCTTGAGCGAGAAAATCGCACCCGGCGCCTGCTCATGCACCATGTAGACCGCCTGCATGCGCTGCGGGTTGGGGGTGTTGGCGTAGTACTCGATCAGCGCCGAGAGGTCGCCGAACGACATGTCGTAGGCGCCGGTGGCCACGCGCGCGATCGACGCCGCCGATCCGGTGCCGACGTCGAGGGACACATCCAGCCCTTCCTGCTTGAAATAACCCTTTTGCTCGGCATGGAAAAAGATCGCGACCGGGCCTTCAACACGCCAGTCGAGCGAGAACCGGATTTTTTCCTGCGCGCCTGCGTTGCCGGCGAGCAGCACAAGCGCGATACCCATCAATTTGATTCCGGACCAGAACATGAAAATCTCCTCAGGGAGAACAAGGTTGGAAAGTGCCACCCGCGGCACTCATCCCGTGGATTGACTGTAACCACCTTGCCCGGACAAAGCAAGCGCGCAGTCCATTTCCATGCTTTTCTTGTGGCATTCAAACATTGACGAGAGGATATGAAATTGGGTATGATAAATCATCATACCGACACCAGTTTTACATTCTTCCATGAGCGCAGTCAAAATCGCCATCACCCTGGACAGCGGCACGCTGCACCAGCTGGACGGACTTGTCGCGCGCAGCGTCTTTCCCAATCGCAGCCGCGCGTTGCAGCAAGCCATCAGCGAAAAACTGGAACGCATGGGCCGCAATCGTCTGGCGGCTGAATGCGCCAAGCTCGATCCGGCCCACGAGAGCGCTTTGGCCGATGAAGGCCTGGGCGAGGACTTGAAGTCTTGGCCCGCATACTGAGGGGCGAAATACGCTGGGCCGACCTCAATCCGGTGCGCGGCCGGGAACAAGCCGGTCTGCGTCCGGTGCTGGTGCTCAGTCACGACGTATTTAACGAACGTTCCGGCACCGTCATCGCCGTGGCGCTGACCAGCCAGGAACCACGCGCAGGTTTTCCGCTCACCCTCGAACTTGCCACGCCCAAAATGCCAAAGCGCTCCTGGGTGAAGATCAGCCAGATTCGGACGCTCTCGGTCGAACGCATCGGCACCAGGCTGGGCCGTGCAACGGCCGACCAACTCGATCAGATCCTCGAGGGATTGAACGAGATCATCGCCGATTGATTGCGCTGGCTCTGGACATGGGGATGTACATGATGCTGCGTGGACGGGACAACTTCCAGTAGCTGCGACTGTTGTCCAAGACTTCTGGATATAGCCGTCCACGTTTTTTCTTTAGTCAATTGCGTAGGTCGTGAGAAAGTGAATGGAGCCTTAGATCTTCTTGCAACTCGCGATACATTTGTTTATCACACCTTCTGACCATTGCTGGCAATTTGTGCCACCGTCAACACCCAACAGGTTGTACTTCGGTCTTTCAGTCGATGCCACTGCAGAAACCGCACATTTGCTAACGCAGTTATTTTGAGAAACCGGAGCACACAAATCTGCATCGTAAATCGATGTTTTGTCCTGCGCGCCCGGCCCCCCAGCCGCAAACCGAATGCATGCGCCGCGTGGCTTTGGTAACGATCTTTGCCATATCTGCACACTGTATGCGGATTGAACGCCAGTCAAGCAGCCCGCGCTATGCTTTTCATGCTTTTCATGCTTTTCTTGACACTCGAATTGACATCCGCTATAAAGCGACTCGTGGGTAGAAGCGGTCAGCAGCACCGGCGCAAGTCCGGGTCAGCCTGCGGGAGATTGCTCACTTGAGGACATTCCCTTGAGTTTGAGCGCAACCAGCCCCACCGGCGTGTACCGGGACGTACGGTCCTCTCAAGCAAAATGTTCTCCCCGCCATCCCGTGAGGAGAAGTACATGATTATCGACATGAGTTGCTACCCCACCGAAGTGGTGGACATGGCGTGGCGCCACGACGGCGAGCCGTTTACCGGCGAGCGCCTGATCAAGATGATGGATGGCCCCTACTGGGTCAACGGCAAGCCGCGCCGGGTGGACAAAGCCTTCATCCAGCCGCCGCAGGGCAACACGATTTACACCTGGACGGACCCGGACCTGCATGGCCGCGAAGCGATCCGCGAATACATGCGCTACACGGTCGAGATGACCAAGAAATATCCGGACCGGCTGATCGGCTGCTTTGTCTACAACCCGCGCTATGGCACCGAAGCCGGCGCGCAAGAGATCGAGTATCACGTCAAGGAACACAGCTTCAAGATGGTGCAGTTTCAGGCCAACATGCACGCCTACCGCCCGGACCGCGCCAAGGACTGGCTGCGCCCCGCACTCAAAAAATGTGCCGAGCTCGGCGTGCTGGTCAAGCTGCACACCGGCGACGGGCCCTACAGCATTCCTACCGAGTGGATTCCGATCATCCATGAGTTCCCCACGGTGAACTTCATCATGGCGCACTTTGGCGTGCAGACGGGCGGCGTGTACACCTTTGAAGCGTTTCAGTGGGCGATGGAATTGCCCAATGTGTATTGCGAGTCGGGCTGGTGTTTGCAATCGCGCATCGTTGAATTTGCCAAGGATTTGCCCAAGCACAAGATCATGTTCGGCACCGACACACCGCCAAACGAGCCTGGCATGTGGCTGCGCCTGCTCGAAGTACTATGCCACGAGCCGCCGCAGGGCATGAACCTCGACGAGGAGACGCTCGAAGACTATTTCGGCAACAACCTGGCGCGCATGATCGGCCTCAAAAC
>JANLTL010000034.1:0-4129 GCA_031362905.1 Burkholderiales bacterium
CGAAACGCGACGACCTTGATGCGCTGATGCCCTGGAACTTCGGGAAGTAGCTTCGCTCCGGCGCGGACATCGTAGTGAACCGCTTGTCAATGTGGGTTCGCCGGACGCTTACGATGGTTTGTTCGGTCTGGCGGTTTTGGAAACCGGTTTGGGTTTCTTCGACCACCTTTTCGACGGTGTGGATCGCGAAGTGGTTGGCCAGCACTCTCCAGCAGCCGGTGCGGTGCGCTTCGATGATGACGTTGGTATCGGCCAGCACGATCTGGCCCGGCCGGAAACTCATGGACTCCCGCCTACAAGTCGAACGGTGCCGGTAAGCCGTGCTCTCCGAATACGGCGGCGAGATCGTCGAGGGTCAGGCCCATCAAGGTAGCGGTGCGCCGGGCAGAGAGGTGGCCTTGCTCAATCGCCCAGGCGAGCACGCCGGCAAAGCGTTTGCCAAAACGCGGCGGCGCGGCGGTTTCCTGATTGCGTTGCATGCGCAAGGCGTCATCGTCAATCCGCTCGGCCACGGCTTTTTTGATGTGGCCGAGAGCCACCATGCGCCATTTGAAAGCCAGCGCGCTGACGCCGAGCCTGGCAGCATTGGCAACCAGCCACTCTGCGAGGCCGTCTTCACCGGGCAGCGCCGATTTGCGCAGCAAATCAGCCACCGAGGTGCGCGGCATCAACAGAGCGGCTGCAAAGTTGTCAGCGAGTTGTTCAACCCGCTTCTCTTGCGCATCGGCCGGCTTGCCGCCTTCAATGTGCCGGGGCGCCATCTCGCTCCAGGTGAGCAGGTGAAACAGTTCGTGCGCCAGGTCGAATGCGCGGCGCGCGGAGTGTTCGTGACGGTTGATCAGGATGGCGTTGAGCTGCCCGAGCTGGCAGGCGGCGCCGGAGATGCCCTTGACGGTATCGACGTGCAGCACCAATGTATCGAGTTCGTGCTCGATGACTTGTGCGAGACGCCTGGCTGGAATGGGGCCGAGCTTGAGTGCGAGGCTAATGGCTTCACCCTCTGCTTGCGCTTCTTCAAACGTGCTCTTGAGATTTAAAGCGACGCGACGCATCGACGAGTTGACAGCTTCACCCTTGAGACGCGAGAGATGCCGGTAGGCCGCAATCCATCTGCCTGCCTGCGCTTCAAACTGTGCGAGTTGTTTCGGGCTCGCCGCGTGTTGCCGCCAGGAGAATTTGCCTTCACCGGCCAACTCGAACGGGTCGGCAAAATAATCGACCGGCACCTTGAAATAACGCGCCGCCTGCGCAAGCTCGTCAGCGCTGACCTTGCGCTCACCCAACTCGATTGCCGAGAGTGTTTGTCTGTCTTTGAAGCCCAAGACTCGGGCCAGTTCGTCTTGTGTGACTTGGCGCTGCTCTCGCAGCGCGTGCAGACGGGTGCGAATGATCGCGGTGTCCATTTTGTGCCTCTCCGGAGAGTTCGCATTATATTCTTGCAAAAACTACAAATGCAAGAAAATATTGCGCGTGCCGATCAAACTCTCAAAATTGCTTCAACGCATGGGGCAGGGCCTGTTCCTGATGCTGGTGCGCGCCGAAGCGCATGGCGCCGAGCCGCTTGCGCTCGCCATCGGCGGGTGGCTAAGCGTGGTGCTGATGTGCATCGGCCTCGCCTGTTCCTTCCTGCATCTCGGCCACCCGCTGCGCGCCTGGCGCGCCATCGCCATGTGGCGCACCTCGTGGCTCTCGCGTGAAGTCATCGTCCTGCCCGCGACGATCGGCGTCGTCGCCTGGTGGTCGCTCGCACAACTGCTGGGCGGGCCTGGCGCAACGTGCCTCGGCGTGATCGGCGTCGTGCTCTGCTTCGCGCTATGGGGCTGCACCGGGATGATCTACGCCTGCCTGCGCTTCCTGCGCGAATGGGCGCACTGGCTCACCCTGCTCAACTTCACGCTGCTCGGCTGGATGTCCGGCGCAACCTTGTTCGCCGCCTACTGGCACGCCCTCTACGGCCGCGAGCA
This sequence comes from Burkholderiales bacterium, assembly GCA_031362905.1. Taxonomy (GTDB): domain Bacteria; phylum Pseudomonadota; class Gammaproteobacteria; order Burkholderiales; family JAEUOS01; genus CANJDH01. The sequence goes on from JANLTL010000034.1 coordinate 1,965, forward strand.
TTCCCGCTTCGCCATCGCCGCCGCCCTCGCACTCACGCTCACCGCAGCAGTAGCCCGCATCGCCAGCCTGGCCCGCAACAAAAACCTCAAACCCCTCTCCACCCCGCAAAGCGCCATCGGCGTGAAGACGGCAAAGCTCAAGCAAATGTCGCAAGGCGCAACCGGCGGGAGCTTCAACACCCGCGAATTCTTCCACGGCAAAAGCGCGCTGGTAGTGCGCAACGTCAAATGGATCGCGCTGGGGCTGGCGTTTGCGTTGCCTGCGGTGCTGCTGTACGCCGCGACCAAGATGCCGGCGTTCTGGTTGCTTGCGCTGGCGGCGGTTTCACAACTGCTTGGGTTGCTGGCCGAGCGCTGGCTGTTTTTTGCGCAGGCGAATCATCCGCAGAATATTTACTATCAGGCGGTGGCGTAAATTCTTAGACCGCGCGTCCCTTTCTTTCTCAATAAGCGGTTGAGTTAGTTCACGTACCGACTAACATCCACTCAAAACAATATTCCTCGCTTGCCAGCCGCCTTTTCAATCATTGGTGCTTGTTGCTCAATCGCCGTAGAAATTGCCTTGGTCGCAGCGAGAGTTGTCGAGTGCGTTGAAAGAATTCGTTCAATCACAACTTCGATCTGTGAAGCAATGTCTCGCTTTATCGCATCAGCATTTTTAGCTGATTGTTCATTCGCTTCCAGCATCGAAACGCGCACGGACTCCATTCGTTCGATTGCCGTATCTACGCGTTGAACAGTCTGCTCCATCGCTTTCATGTGGTTAGACATGGCAAGGGCGGACGACTGGATTCCGGTGGATGCTCGCTGCAGCGAATCACAAACTTCTTGAAGCCGCTGTGCCGCCTCAGGATAAGTTTTGACTTTTTCCGCAAGATCGCGAAGAGCCTTCTCTGCAGAAATCACTTCCTCCGTTGCGCGCCTCAATTGGTCTTCGCTTTCTTCCTTGCTCATCGCTTAAAGCCCTCCTGTGTGCGGCCGGAATGACGTCGTAAGACTCGAAATCGATTTGGATAGCCAGCGTTCGCGGACGACTCGATGTCGCGAATATCGAGTCATAGCCTGATTGTTCAAACCTTTCTCCATGAGCCACAGTCCGTAGTTCGACTGCAACTTGATTCCCAGAGTGCGGTTTATTGCCTGACCCAAATCTATCGCAATCTCTCCTGAGCGCATTACTGCATCTTGTCCCGCTAAATTTTCTGAAAAGCGAAGTGCTGCGTCGTACTCTTCCGCGCTACGTTCGATACCTTCTTCAGACGGATCAACTCGAGTCACGGCGCTGAGGAACAGTAGTGCAGGATGATTCGGGTAACTTTCTAGCACACGCTGACAAGCTCCATGAAGTTCTCGCATGTCATCAAGTTGATCTACCTCCTGAACAAGCTCCATCCATCTTTCGATAGAAGGCAGAGTCGCAAGACTTTCGATAATTTCTGTAAATTTTTCCGAGACTTGAAGGTACAGCAGTAGGTCACGACGGAATGCGGCTGGATCCTTAGCGCCCGTTCGCGCCAATTCAAGCATCTTGCGCGATGCTTGGCGTCGCTTACGTTCTATCTGAGAATAGACGTAGCCAATGATGGCGCCAATCGTTGCTTTCTCTATCCCATCAATTCCAACTGCATTCTGAATTGAATCGGCGCTCCGAAGTTCGGTAGAAACCTGATAACGCCGGGCGTAAGCCCGGAAGTGATCAGCATAGAAATCTGCGAGTGCTCGCGCGTCATGCCGAATCGACAGCCAAGCCTCGGTAGGATGCAATTCAAGCGTCTTAAGGCGGAAATCCTTTGTATAGTCTTCTAGGACACCCAATAGAATCATACGAAGAATTGCGTATTCCATTCGAGCGTCTTGATTCTCAGCGAACTTGAGTATTACCCGCTCACCTTTGTCGACTAAAACTCGAAGTTGAGAAAATGCGCGCTCCAACGCTTTAACGTCCTCTTGTTCACCTACAAAAGTATTGTCGTGGAAGAAAAATGTCCGGATAAAGTCGCCACCCCCGAACCTCGATTTTTCTTGAAACTCCTTGTAGGTTCGTCGGGCTTCATCTAGCCCACTACCGGGATCCAAAATTTTGTCGGCCACTTTCGGATCCTCATCCGAAAAGGTGAGGATGGCCTGTCCTGTGAGCCCATCACGGCAGGCCCTGCCGATTTCTT
>JANLTL010000334.1:0-6160 GCA_031362905.1 Burkholderiales bacterium
AGCCGCAGCGTGGAGATGTACTCCTTGAGCGTTCCGCTTGACGCGATCAAGAAACTTTCCAACGAACAGCGCTTCGCTTACTACCTGCTGGGGCTCTTGCCAGTCATTTTTTCCTACCCGATGAGAACGTTATGAGGCCCAACGTAATGTGCCCGACCTATACGTCGGGAAGAAAAACGACAAGCCGTCGCACATTCTGGCGCGTGTCTCAATAGGTGGTTGATTTGATGGACCGATCATGAATATGGCATCGTGAAAAAAGACCTATAGCCAAAATCAAACGCGACAGGCACCTCACTACCTTACACCCTTTGCCGCAAGACACTCCAAGCCATCACCTTCGTGCTGGATCACACAAACTCAAACCCCGCATACCCCGCCGCGACCACCGCCTCACACTTCTCCGCATACGCCGGAAACCCCGGCAGCGGCATGAACACCCGCGTCTTGCCGGGTACGTTGGCGCCGAGATACCAGGAGTTGCAACTGGGGAAGATGGTTTGCGATGCGACGTGGTTGACGTGGGCGACCCAGTCGCGTTCGGCTTCAGGCGAGGCTTCGATGCGCTGATGGCCTTGCGTGCGCAGCCAGGCGATGCAATCGCCGATCCAGCGCACGTGCTGCTCGATCGAGACGATCATGTTGGTGAGCACCGAGGGGCTGCCCGGGCCGGTGATGGTGAAGAGATTGGGGAAGCCGTGGATGCCCAGGCCCAGATAGTTGAGCGGGCCGGCGCGCCATTTGTCGGCGAGGGTGGCACCGTTGCGCCCGCGAATGTCCATCTTCATCAGCGTGCCGGTCATGGCGTCAAAACCGGTGGCGAAGACGATGGCGTCGAGGTCGAATTCGCGCCCTGCGGCGCGCAGCCCTTGCGGGGTGATTTCGTCAATGCCGCCGCTTTTGCTGCCGCTGCTGATGTCGATGAGATGCACGTGCGGCTGGTTGAAGGCGTCGTAGTAGCCGCTATCCACACACAGGCGTTTGCAGGCGATCGGCTGGGTCGGGGTGAGCAGCGCAGCGGTGGCGGGGTCGTGCACCAGTTCGCGAATCTTGCCGCGTACGAAGGCGGCAGCGAGGGAATTGGCTTCGTGGTTGAGCGTGATGTCGGTGAAGGAGCGCGTGAAGCCGAGGCCGCCGGCGCGCCAGCGGGCTTCGAAGGCTTGGTTCAAGGCCTCCTGATCGGCCGACAGTGCGGACGCCATGCCGGCCTTGAGATTGGCGCCGAAGGCCGCGGGCATCTGGAGATTGCGCACGCGAAAACCGCGATAGTCGGCCTTGACTTCGGCTTCGTATTGCGGATCGACCGGCGCGTTGTGAGCGGGCACCGAGTAGGTGGCGGTGCGCTGGTACACGAAGAGTTCGCGTGCCTGTTGGGCGATGAGGGGTATCGATTGCACGGCCGAAGAGCCGGTGCCGATGATGCCGACACGCTGGCCGCTGAAATCAACCGGCTCGTGCGGCCAGTGTCCGGTGTGATAGCGCGCGCCGCGAAAACGGTCGATGCCCTTGATCGCCGGCAGGTTGGTCGATGACAGGCAGCCCGTCGCCATCACCACAAACTGCGCACGCACGCTGTCGCCCTGATCGGTCCCCACCTGCCAGCGGTGCGCGGCTTCGTCGAAGACGGCGCGCACCACGCGCGTGTTGAAGCTGATGTCGCGCTCCAGATCAAAGCGCTGGGCGACGTGGTCGGCATAGGCGAGGATTTCGGGCTGGGGGGAGAAACGCTCGCTCCAGCGCCACTCCTGTTGCAGCGCTTCGTCAAAGCCGTAGGAGTATTCGAGGCTCTCGACATCGCAGCGCGCGCCGGGGTAGCGGTTCCAGTACCAGGTGCCGCCGACGCCGGCGCCTGCTTCGATCACCTGGGCGCGCAGCCCGAGTTCGCGCGCGCGGATCAACATGTACATGCCGGCGAAACCGGCGCCGACGATGAGGATGTCGCAGGTGGCGTCTGGATTGCGGCGGTTGGGGTCTGCAGCAGATGGTCTAGTCATTGAAGGGACTGTCCTTGAGCGCTTCGGTGCGGTCGAAGGCACGGTTGGCGAGCGCGTATTCATTGTAAATACGCTCCCCTTCGCGGTTGACTTCGCGCGTGAGAGCGTCGCAACTATCAAACGCAGGCAAGGCTTTGAGACGGCGCGCCAGCACGTTCGCTCCTTCAATGCCGATGGCTTTGTGCCCGTCTTCATGTTTGCGGATTTTGGCCACCACCTTTGGCCACAGCGCGCGCAGCGACGCTGGCGCACTGTCAGCATTGATCCACTGCGGCATGGTGATGGTGGTCAGCAAGGTGATATTGAATTGCTTGATGCGGCACTGGCCTGCGGTGGCGGTGTAGTCGAACTTCCACTGGTACCGCCACTCAATTTCGGCATAGACGCGCTGTAGCACGATCTCGTTGAACGGCCCATCGGTAATCATCGAGTCGTGCAGCTCCCGCGCCGTATTGCCACTCACTGGATAGTGCTTGATCACCGAAGGCGGCACCTCGACGCCGCTGGCCGGGTTGGCACTGTGCGATCGATGGATGGTGAGCGCGCTTGACTTGGCCGCCGGGGGCGGGTGCGCCTCGTAATGCACCTTGCCGTCTTTGTCGGTCCATTTGTAGACTTGGGCTGCGGCGTGGCCGGCGCATAGGAGTAGCAAAGCGACGGCTAGAACGGCTTGGCGCAACTGAATTGCCATCGTGATTCCAGTACCGGTCTGTAAGAATTGACGCATGAAGGGGATCGATTGCTGCCTGCAAAGCCTTGGTGGGCAAGGGTTTCCATTGCATGGCCGCCAGAACCTATGGTACATGCGGCTCCCAGCCTGGCAGCTTAACGAAATAGCGCTTCACTTTATGAAGCGTATTTTTGATCGATACGCTTCACCAGCCGCGCATGCCCTGATTGGCGTTGGCCGTGGAATTCGTCGATCGCCGTCTCATTCCGCCCTGCTCAATTGCGTTCGAGCTTGACCTCATCGGCAACCTTCTTCCACACGTCAAGCTGGGCTTTGAGAAACGCCGCCATTTCTTCCGGTGACGAAGCTTGCACCTCAAACGCGATGCGATCGAGCGCGGCCTTGACGTCGGGCTTGGCGGCGACCGCGCGCATCTCGCGACCGACGCGCTCGACCACTTCACGCGGCAACCCCGCCGGGCCAAACAGGCCGGCCCATGGCGAAATGGTGAGGCCGCGCAGCCCGGCTTCGGTGGCGGTAGGGGTATCGGGCGAGAGCGGACTGCGGTTGGGCAGCAGCGCCGCGAGCACGCGCAGGCGCCCGGTAGTGACTTGCGGCATGGCACTTCCGGGCGTGCCGATCATCACCTGCACACGCCCGGCGATGAGGTCTTGCGTGGCTGGCGCGTCGCCCTTGTAGGGCACGTGCAACATGTCGAGCTTTTCGACCAGTGCGAGTTGTGCGGTGGAGAGAATGCTGGTGCCATTGCCGCTGCCGTAGTTGACCTTGCCCGGATTGGCGCGCACGTAGGCGAGAAACTCGGCGACATTCTTCGCCGGCAGGCTCTCGTGCACGAACAGGAAGAAGCCAAACTTGCCGACCATGCTGATCGGCGTGAATGCCGTGAGCGGGTCGTAGGGTGGCTGCTTGCGCATCACCGGCGCGGCGTTGAGGCCGGTGGTGGTAGCAAACAGCAGGGTGTAGCCGTCGGGTTGCGAGGCAATCACGGCGTTGCCAGCGATAGCGCCATCGGCACCGCCGCGGTTGTCGACGATGATCTGTTGGCCGAGGCCAGCGGAGAGCGCCTGCACCACGATACGCGCGGAGAGATCGGCGGCGCCGCCCGCGGGGAATGGCACGATCATGCGGATCGGGCGCTGCGGGTAGGCCTGTGCGTGGGCTATCGTCGGCAGTGCAACGGTGACCGAGCAGATGAGCAGTGCGAGCGCGCCAAGCGCGTGGTGAAACCGATTCATATGATTTCCTTGTTATCTGCCGTCCGGCATGGGGGCCGTTGGCGGGGACTTGGGCGATGACTTGGGCGGGGCCCAAGCGGGGATTCAGGCGGGGACTCAGACCGCAAGCAAGCGCCGCTTGGTATGCCAATCGACAATAGCCTCTTCAGGGTACTCCGTATAGCAGCGATCGCGTCGCTTGGGGGTGATCTCGATCCATGGGGCGGCCGCTGCCGTCATGATGTGCTGCGTCTCGCGCGGCACCGGCAAGGGCGTATCGATGGCGGACGCGAACGGGTAGACCCACTCGGCCCAGCGCGGGTCCTGCACCCACAGCGCGCTGCCGCACTTCTTGCAAAAGTGGCGACGTGCCTGCGAGAGCTTGCCTTTGACGCGCGCGCGGTACACCGAGAGTGCGGCACGTCCGCTCACCTTGAGGCCGGCTGCTTCGCCCATGATATTGATGGCGTAACCGCCGCCGCCTGCCGTCTTGCGGCAGATCGAGCAATAGCAGCGCATGTAGGGTTGCGGCGTGTGCGAAACCAGTTTGAATTTCACCGCGCCGCAATGGCAGGAGCCTTTGAGTTCCATCCGTTCTCTCCTCCCTAAAGCATTTCAAGCGGTTCCGCGCGCCGCGGCGGAGCGAACAACTTGTCCAGTTCGGCCCGCTGCGCGGGGCTTAGCGTGATGTTGCACGCAGCGGCGTTTTCCTTCACGCGATCCGGGTGGCTCGCCTTGGGGATGACGATGATATCGTCGAACGAGAGCAGCCAGGCCAGGGCCGCTTGTGCCGGCGTCATGCCATGCGTCTGCGCAAAGGCAATCAGCTTTTTGTCGCGCAGCAGGCGCGCCTGCTCGATCGGCGAATAGGCCATCACCGGCACGTGCCGCGCACGCAGCCAAGGCAGCAAATCGAATTCGATGCCCCGTCGGGTGAGGTTGTAAAGCAATTGGTTGGTGGCGCAGGCGCTCCCGCCGGGCGTGTTCCACCACCCTTGCATGTCCGCGAGGTCAAGGTTGCTCACGCCAAAGTGGCGAATCTTGCCGGCCTGTTGCAGGGTCTCAAACGCGGCAATGGTCTCAGCAAGCGGCACACTGCCGCGCCAGTGCAGCAGATACAGATCGATGCGGTCGGTCTTCAGACGTTTGAGGCTGCGCTCGCAAGCCTCGATGGCGCCGCGCCGGGAGGCATTGTGCGGATAGACCTTGCTGACGATGAATGCTTCATCGCGCCGTCCCGCGAGCGCCTCGGCAACCAACTCCTCGGCGCGCCCTTCGCCATACATCTCGGCCGTGTCGATGAGAGTGAGGCCGAGATCGAGACCGCAACGCAGGGCGGCGATTTCATCGGCGCGGCTGGCGCTGCGGTCGCCGATGTTCCAGGTGCCTTGACCCAGGGCTGCGACGGCTTCACCTGAAGGGAGACTGACCGTTTTCATGCAAGACTTTTCATGCAAGACCCTTCATTGAAGACCCACGGCGGGCAATCCAGGAAATTCGCGCTTTACCGTACCGCCGCAGCAGCAAACACCTTCAGGTCTGCCGCAATGGCAACGGCGCTGATCAACCACGATACCGGCAATCCGACCGACGCGAAAAGTTTGAAGGAGAGCACATTCATGATTGCGTTTTCCTTGCATCGATTTGTGGGTGATCAGGGCGCAGCACGCGAATGACCGCAACCCAAGCTTACCGCACGCCCCAACACCAACGCGCCCGAAGCCAACACGCGCCGGCAGCATTCGGTCAGCGCCAACAGTTGCGCTGCGCACCGGTGTGGTACAACGGCGCCCGACCCTCAAGACTACTGGAAGGCAGACGCATGAAATTCAAGATGCACGAGCGCTCGTTGTTTGCCTTGTTGTTGCGCTCGCCCTGGTGGATGAGCCTGCTGATTGCCGGTGGCATTGGCCTGCTGTCGCGCCTGCTATTGCCCGACGATTACCGCATGTTCGGCTACACCGGCTGCGTCCCCTTTGTGGGCATTGCGTTGATTGCGCTGTACCGGCAGCTGCAACGCCCCAGCGCCACACGCGTGGCCACCGTGCTCGGCGCCGCGCAGGCCTTGTCGTGGCGCGAATTTTCTGCGGCGCTGGAGGCGGCGTTCGTGCGTGATGGCTACGGTGTCACGCGCATTGACCTCGCGGCGGCGGACTTCGAGATCACCAAAGCCGGGCGCGTGGCGCTGGTGAGCGGCAAGCGCTGGAAGGCGGCCAGTCACGGCACCGGGCCATTGGAAGATCTGGTCGCGCTACGCAAAA
>JANLTL010000393.1:0-1504 GCA_031362905.1 Burkholderiales bacterium
CAAGAACCGGTCTTCGTAAACTTGATTCTGAGATGTTCATACCCCTAACCCCTAAAGGGGAATTTTATTTTATAATAATTTATGTTTTCCCCTTGCTATCAAAAAGTCTTGTATTACTATAAGACTTTTGCAAGTCTCCCCTTTAGGGGAGATTTAGAGGGGCTTACTTATTGACAATTTTCCCTATCTGAATTTTCGATTCCGGCCTTACACTCAATAAACCTGTTACAACAACCGTGTCACCAGCTTTTAATCCATCTGTAATCTGAATTTTTGCTGAATCTCTTATACCCGTTGTTACATCAGCAAAAATTGCCGTACCACTTTTATAAAGAATAACTTTTTTTCCTCTCGCCTGTGGTAATATAGCTTGTGAAGGAATTAGTAATGCATTTGGATCAGGGTCAAAACTAAGCCGCACTTTGGCAAAGGAACCAGGCAGCAATCCATCATCTTTTCCAATCACGGATGCCCGGACGGTCAGACTGCGGCTATTTTCGGCAATATTGGATTCAGTGGCTATAACCCTTGCGCCTAGTTGCTTTTTAGAACCTTCGAATGTAAAAGTGACTAACTGCCCCATTTTTATCTGGTCAATATATTTTTCGGGAATGGTGAAATCCAGTTTTAGTTTGTCCGTTTGGTTAATTATAGCAATAACGGAGGCTGGTGATACATAAGCACCGGGACTGATATTTTTCAATCCTAATTTTCCGCTGAAGGGGGCTCTGACCACTGTTTTTGAAATGCTGGTTTGAAGAATGCCAATATCCGCTTTATAACTATTTACCTGCAAAAGGCTAATATCATAATCCTGTTGACTGATACCTTGTATTTTTAATAGCTGCGCTTGTCTTTCTTCCGTTTTTTCGGCCAGTGCTAATTGTATCTGCACTTTATTCAATTGTGCCAGCAGGTCACCATCATACAATTTGGCAAGCACGGTTCCTTTGCCAACATATCTTCCTTCAGCTACATTCAACTGTACGATTCTGCCGGACACTTCCGGGTGTATTTCTGCCATTTCATTGGGCACAATATTACCCGGCACTTCTATAGTTGACTGGAAACTTTCAGGTTGAACGATATAGCCATCCACTTTCATCGGGGGCGATTTGGCCGCTCCGCCTTTTTTTGGTGCTGAAGCATCTTGCTTTTTCTTACCACCGCAGGCAGTCAGTGATAAAAGTGCAGCAGAAAATAGTAAGATAATGAGTCTCATGAGCAATTATGGTGCAATTAGTTAAAAATAAGCAAACTAAAGATAGTGGATAATTCTAAAGGTTTAGACGGGGAAAATTACATGTTCTTTCGCTGAAAATCAGGAAAGTAGTAACGGCTTTATGAATGGATAAGCGGCAGTCTGGCTTTTGCCAGTAAGGTTCTCTTTACTTTATTCGATTGATGAAGAAGTTCTTGTTTCTCTTTGCTCAGAATAGTAACATGCCCCATTTTGCGGCCAGGTCTTGTTTGTTTCTTTCCGTATAGATGAACAAAGGCATTT
>JANLTL010000403.1:0-5051 GCA_031362905.1 Burkholderiales bacterium
GACATTGCCCTCCGCCCCCACCGGCAGCAGCGCGCCAAATCTGTAGGCGCTCCGCGTCGAGAGAATCGGCCCCTCCAGCGCCGCAATGTTGATCACCTCTTCCAACAGAGAATCGTGGCCGATGATCCAGGTGTCGCCCGCCTTGACGCGCGCCTCGTCGGCAAACGCACGCACGCCGCCGATGTGATCCGAGTGATTGTGCGTGTAGACCACGGCGCGCACCGGCAGGGCACCGGCATGCGGCGCCGCCTTGCGAAAATCCGCCCACGCCGCCTCCCCGCCTTCTTTTGATTCAGTCGTGTCGATCACGATCAGGCCGTCGTCACCCACCACGAAGATCACGTTGGCGAGTGCATAGCCGACCGCGCAATAGACCCGCTCGGCGACGCGGTAGATGCGCTGCGCCATGCGCCGTGAGTGCGTGACCAGGCGCGGCGAAGCAGTCGGGCCGTCGGTCACGTGCGCCAGATTGCGGCCTGCGTCGTGCGCGACTTCAACACCGGCGTAGTAGTGATCGAAGTTGCCCTGCGGCGTGCGGTGTGTGAGCAGCGCTTGCAGCGGGCGGCCTTGGATCAGGGGATCGAGCGGGTCAGGTGTGGCGCTTGCGGCGGAAGAATCGGGAGAGGTCATGGGCAGGGCGATACGTGGATTTACGAAATGGGGTTTGGATTCAAGGGCGCCACTTTCGCCCTGAATGAATCCGCCGTCAAGCTTCACCCGTGTGCTACCATCAACCCTCAATTGTTGTGGGTATTCACCCTCTTGCACTCATGTGGCATTGGAACAATTCCGCCTTTGAACGGCATGTTCATGCGCTGGCACGGGACTCGCAATCCGTGCAGATCACCCTCCACGCCCGAACGCGCATGGAGCAGAGGTTGATCACCGTGCCGATGGTGCTGGAGTGCCTGCGGCGCGGCGTGATCCGCCGCCCGCCGGAGCAAAACATCAAGACCGGCTGGCATGAGTGCCGGATGGAACGCTACACGGCGGGCAAGAACGTGGCAGTGGTTGCCGCCATCGACGAAGACAACCCGGCCGTCATCGTGGTGACGGTGATTGACCTCGACGCATAGGAACCCAAAACATGAAGACCAAACTGTTTCACTACACCGACAGCGGACTCGACAGCGTCTGGCTCGCCAACGGCTTCGAAGTTCAGGATTCGCCCTACGGCAAGACCGTCGCTTTTCACAATGTCGATGGGTTGACCCGCGCCATCTGCGACGCACTGGCGCGCAAGCCATCAGGCTTGACGAGCGCCGAGTTTCGTTACCTGCGACTTGCGCTAGGCCTGTCGCAGGTGTCCCTCGCCAAACTCATGGGCAATACCGAAAACACCATCGCCAATTGGGAGCGCACGCAAAAGCTGCCGGCGATGGGTGACAAGCTCATCCGCGTGCTCTATCAAGCGCACCGCAACGGCGAGCGCACCGTAAAAAGCGTGGTGGCCTCGCTCAACTTTTCTGACCGGCTGACGAACCAGAAGCTGGTGCTCGAAGCCCGGCGCGGGCGCTGGCACGCCGCCCGGGAGTTGCAAGCGGCTTGATGCCGCCTTAGCGCTCGACTCGGGAGCCACACCCCAAACCGCGCTTGACAAGCAGTCGTGAAGCTATTTATATTACTGACCAGTCAGTAATATAAATGGCCGCTTCCGCCATCCACTGCTTGCCATGATCACCGCGCCGTCCCTCACCGTCTGGACTCATCTCGCCGCCGCCCTCGCAGCGGCAGCGCTCGCACTCACCGTACTGCTGCGCCGCAAGGGCACCACTTCGCACGTGCTGCTCGGCCGCATCTGGGTGGGGCTGATGGTGACAGTGGCGCTCGGCTCGTTCTGGATTCAACGGAGCGGCAGCCTGTCGTGGATTCATGGCCTTTCTGCCTTCACGCTGTTCTCGCTCACGGTAGCGATCTTTCACGCGCGGCGTTACCGCACGATGCGCGCCGTCGCACATCGCTATGCGCATGCGGGCTGGATGATCGGCACGTTTTCGGGGGCGCTGATCGCCGGTGCGTTTGCGTTCGCGCCGGGGCGGCTTTTGCATGCGCTGGTGTTCGCATGAGCGCCGTGCTGACGCCCAAGGCCGAGCCGCGCTGGCAGCGCCGCAAGGATGCGCGCCCGGCCGAAGTGCTGACGGCGGCACTCGAAATCTTTACCGAGCACGGCTTTGCCGGGGCGCGCCTCGACGACATCGCCGCGCGCGCTGGCGTGTCCAAGGGCACGCTCTATCTTTACTACGCCAACAAGGAAGATCTGTTCAAGGCCGTGGTGCGCGAGAACCTCGTGCCTGCGGTGTCGGCGGCGGAAGACCTCGCCGCCACGCCGGATGTCGCGCCGACGAAATTGCTGGAGTGGCTGATGCGCGGCTGGTTCGAGCGGCTGGGGGATAGCAAGACATCGGCGATTCCCAAACTGATCATTGCCGAGGCCGGCAACTTTCCCGAACTCGCGCGCTTTTACGACACCGAGGTGGTGGCGCGTTTTCGCCGTGCGCACCGCCTGATCCTGGAACGCGGCATCGCCTCTGGCGAGTTTCGTGCGCTGCCGATTGAGGAAGCGCTGATGATCATGGCGGCGCCGATGATCATGATGGCGATGTGGCGGCATGCGATCCTGCCGCATCTGGACCGCCCGCCGCAGATCGATCCGCGGCGCTTTCTGGAAACCCATATCGACATGGTGCTGGCGGCCTTGCGGCCCGCCTCTGCGGTGCAGACTGCATCGCATATCACCCGCGTGACAGGCAAAGCCAAGGCAGCACCGGCTGCTTCCGCGCAGCGCGCACGGGCCGCGACCTCTCCGGCGCGCAAAACCACCCGTAAGAAAGCGAAGTCATCATGAAGAAACTATGGATAGCCCTCCTCGTTGTCGCGCTTGCCGGCGGCGGCGTGGTCGCGCTCAAAAAATTCAAGGGCACTACGCCAGAAGCCGCTCCCACCAATGCTTCCAAGGCCGATACGCCCAAGACCCTTGCTCAGCAACAGTCGCAGGCTGCCACCCTGTCGATTGAAGTCGCCGCAAGCGATCTGGCCGCCGCCGAAACGCGTGAAGTGCGGCGCGACCTGCCGCTCACCGGCCAACTGCGCCCGGTGCACGTCGCCCTGGTGCGCGCCAAGGTGCCCGGTGAAGTGATGCAGATGCTGGTCAAGGAAGGCGATACCGTCAAGAACGGACAATTGCTGGCGCGCCTGGATGCCGCCGAGCATCAGGCGCGGCTCGACGAGCGCGCGGCGACACTTGCCGCCAACAAGGCAACCTGGGAGAACAATGAACGCACCCGCAAGAACAACGAAGAGTTGCTGCGCAAGGGCTTCATCTCGCAACAGGCCTACGACAACACGCTGGCCAATTCATCCGTCGCGCAGGCGCAGGTGAAGGCCGCCGAAGCCAACGTTGCACTGGCCAAAAAGTCGGTCGATGACACCCTCGTCAAGGCGCCGTGGGGCGGGCTGATTGCCGAGCGCGCCGTGCAGGTCGGTGACAAGGCCTCGGTCGACACCAAGCTGCTCACCATCGTCGATCTCTCGCGCATGGAGATTGAAGCGGCGGTGCCGGCAAGCGACATCCCGAATGTGGCGCCGGGGCAGACGGTCAATTTCCAGGTCGAGGGCTTTGGCGCACGTGCCTTCAACGGCATCATTGCGCGGGTCAATCCGCAATCGGCGGCCGGGTCGCGCTCGATCATGGTCTATATCGAAGTACCGAACACCGACGGCGCGCTCAAGGGCGGCATGTTCGCCAAAGGAGGGCTCACGCTGAGCAAACGCGAGTCGGTCACCGCCGTGCCGATCAGCGCCCTGCGCGAAGAGCGTGGTGAGACCGTGGTGTACGCAGTGGTGGACAACAAGCTCGTGCGCCTGCCGGTCAAAACTGGCACGCGTAACGAGGATGAAGCCTGGGCAGAAATCGTGCAGGGCGTGCAGCCCGGCGTGAAGGTCGTGAAATCCAACCTGGGTGCGCTCAATGTCGGGGCGGCAGTGCGGGTGATGGCGGACCGGGCGGCTGCGCCCCCCGCCGCAGCTGCCGCAGCCGCCGCAAGCAGCGGCGCGAAGTAGCAGTAAGGCCCCACCCGGACAACCACCATGTTCTTTACCCGCATCAGCATCCAGAACCCGGTTCTCGCCACCATGATGATGGCGATGCTGGTGGTGCTCGGCATTTTTTCTTACCAGCGCCTGCGCGTTGATCAATTCCCCGACATCAACTTCCCCGTGGTGGTGGTAACCACCGAATATCCAGGTGCCTCGCCGGAGTCGATGGAGACCGATGTCACACGCCCGGTCGAAGAAGCCATCAACACGGTATCGGGCATCAAGACCCTCTCGTCGCGTTCCTACGAAGGCCAGTCGGTGGTGATCGTCGAGTTTGATTTGGCGATTGATCCGGCCAAGGCGGCACAGGACGTGCGCGAAAAGATCGCCATCGTCAAGGTCGGCTTTCGCAAGGAAGTGAAAGAGCCGAAAATTTCGCGCTTCGACCCGGCGGACCGACCCATCATTTCGGTGGCGGTGTCGGCAACGGCGGGAGCGTTGTCGGGGCCGCCGCCGGGACCAACGGACAAGCCGGCCCCGGTGCGCAGCGCGCGCGATCTTTCCACCCTCGCCGACCAGCTCATCAAGAAGCGCATTGAGAACGTGCGCGGCGTCGGTTCAGTCACCATGGTTGGCGGCGTCAAGCGCGAAGTACAAGTACTGCTCAAACCGGTCGAGATGGAGTCGCTCAACGTCGGCGTTGATCAGATCATCAACGCGATCAAAGGCGAGAACCAGGAGTTGCCGGCCGGCAGCATCCGCTCGCTCGAGCGCGAGCAAGTGGTGCAGATCAAGGGCAAGATCGGCGCGGTCGACGACTTCAAGCGCATCATCGTGGCGCGGCGGGGCGGACAGGCGATCACCCTGCGCGAAGTCGCCACCGTGGTCGATGGCCAGCAGGAGCAGGAGAACCTGGCCCTGATGAACGGTGCGCGCGTGCTCGCACTGGACATCATCAAGGCGCAGGGGCAGAACACGATCGAGGTGGCAGACGGCGTCAAGGAAGCCGTGCTGGC
>JANLTL010000436.1:0-1998 GCA_031362905.1 Burkholderiales bacterium
TGACGCTGTCCAATGAGCCTGTCGTCAATCTGGATCAGCTCACGTACGCCGGCAACTTGCAAAATCTTGCCGCGCTTGAAGGTGATGCGCGCCACGTGTTTGTGCGTGGTGATATTTGCGATGCGGCTCTTTTGAGCGAACTGTTTGGGCGCTATCACTTTCGCGCCGTAGTGCATTTTGCGGCGGAGTCTCATGTTGACCGCTCTATCCACGGCCCGGGCGCATTCATTGAAACCAATATCGAAGGTACATATCGATTGCTGGAGGCCGCACGTGACCATCATGCGAGCCTGGACGAGGCTGCGCGCGACGCATTTCGCTTCCTGCACGTGTCAACCGATGAAGTGTATGGCTCGCTCGGCGCAACCGACGCGCCATTCGCCGAAGATCACCGCTACGCGCCGAACAGCCCCTACGCGGCGAGCAAAGCGGCGGCTGACCATCTGGTGCGTGCCTGGCACCACACCTACGGGTTGCCGGTGCTCACAACCAACTGCTCCAATAATTATGGCCCCCATCACTTTCCCGAAAAGCTGATCCCGCTGTGCATACTCAATGCACTGGCCGGCGAGGCGCTGCCGATTTATGGCGATGGCCAGCAGGTGCGTGACTGGCTATTCGTGACTGACCACTGCGCGGCGCTGCGGCGTGTTCTCGAAGCGGGCCGTCCGGGGGAGACCTACAACATCGGTGGCTGGAACGAGCAAGCCAATATTGATGTGGTGCGGGCTTTGTGCGCCCTGCTTGATGAGCTGCAACCGCGTGCCGACGGCGCTTCACATGCCAGGCAGATTGCGTTTGTCAACGACCGGCCCGGTCACGACCGGCGCTATGCAATCGATGCGCGCAAGATTGAGGTTGAACTTGGCTGGCGGCCCAAAGAGACGTTCGAATCGGGATTGCGCAAGACCGTGGCGTGGTATCTGGCGCGTGGTGACTGGACGGCCAATCTCACCAGTGGACCCTATCGCGCATGGATGGCGAAGCAGTACGCATGAAAATACTGTTGCTGGGCCGGGATGGGCAAGTCGGGCGTGAACTGCAATCCACGCTCGCACCGCTTGGCACTCTGGTCGCGTGCGGGCGCCATGACGCCGATTTCGCCGACGCTGCCGCCCTGCGCGCCCTGGTGGCGCGGCACCGGCCCGACGTGGTCGTCAATGCCGCCGCCTACACAGCAGTGGATCGCGCCGAGTCCGAGGCGGCGCTGGCCATGCGCATCAATGGCGATGCGCCCGCAGTGTTGGCCGCAGAGATGAAGCGCCTGGGCGGCTGGCTGGTGCACTACTCTACCGACTATGTGTTTGACGGGCAGAAATCCGCAGCCTATACCGAGGCGGACACGCCCGCGCCGCAAAACCAGTATGGCCATAGCAAGCTCGCGGGCGAGCGCGCCATTGCAGCCAGTGGCTGCCAGCACCTGATTTTCCGCACCAGTTGGGTCTATGGCCGGCACGGCGGAAACTTCATCCACACCATGCTGCGTCTGGCGTGCGAGCGCGATACCTTGCACGTGGTCAATGATCAGCGCGGCGCACCCACCGGTGCCGCATTGATTGCCCGCATCACGGCCCGAGCCATTAAATGCGTTGTGGGTCCCGCTACCCGGGGTGTCGCCCCCGGGTTCGACGATGATCAGACCAGCGGCGCACCTGCCGGGGGCCTGTATCACCTGGCGGCAGGAGGGGACGTGACCTGGCACGCGTACGCAGCATTTCTCGTCGAGTATGCGGCGGGCCTGGGCATGCCGCTGCGCGTCACCTCCGGCGGCGTGATGCCGGTGGCGTCAAACGAATATTCTGCGGCGGCGCGGCGCCCGGCCAGTTCTCTGCTTGACACCACCAAGCTGTGCGCCGCCTTCGGCGTAACCATGCCCGACTGGCGCGAGGGCGTGCAAGACGTGCTGAAACAACTTCACAGTGCAACGTTTGCCGGTCGGGAGCCGCAATGAAGGTGAGTCCGCTCGCTTTGGCCGAAGTGATGGTGATCGAGCCACAG
>JANLTL010000505.1:0-8739 GCA_031362905.1 Burkholderiales bacterium
ACACGCGCGGAATCTCGGCCCAGAAGCCGGTCGTCATGCTGTTCATGCGCTCGGGGTGATTGAGCTGCACGTGCGCAACCCCGCCCAATTGCGTGAGTGTGAAACAGGCGTAGCTCATCGCTTGATTTCCTTAGCTGGTGCGCTGCGCACGGTCTTTTTTGTTCTGGCCCTCGATCGCGTCGCGCGCCTGCTGCCACTGCGCATCCTGCCAGTTGCGTAACTCGTAAAAATTGCCACCCATGCCGAGCGCCCCGGCGCCATCCATCATCAGCGCCTCGCCCGAGAGCCAGTTGCAGCCGCCGCTCATCAAAAACACGGCGAGGTTCTGCAATTCATCCATGGTGCCGCAGCGCGCCTGCGGGTTGTTCTTTGCCGAGCGTGCGCCAGGCTGTTCACCGGGGCTCAGGCGCTTGCTCATGCCCTCGGTGGGAATCTCGCCGGGGCCGATGCAGTTGAGCCGGATGCCGTAACGGCCCCACTCGGTCGCCAGCGACATGGTCATGCCGTGGATGGCGCTCTTGCTCATCGCCGAGGGCACCACGAAGGGCCCGCCGTTGCGCACCCAGGTCACGGTGATCGAGATCACGCTGCGCATCGGCATGGCCGGCGTCCAGCCGCAGGGATGGTCCGGCGTCGCATGCACTTTGGCCTCGGCGACCCAGCGTTTGCCGACCGCCTGCGTGACGTAAAACGTGCCGTGCATCACGATGTTGGCAATCGCGTCAAAGCCGCGCGGCGACAGGTCTTCGGTGCGGCTGATGAAGTTGCCGGCAGCGTTGTTGACCAATCCCGTGAGCGGGCCGTGCGCAAAGATGTCGGCGACCATTTCCTCCACCGCCGGCGCCTGCCGAATGTCGAGCGGGTAGGAGTCCACCTTGCGCTGGTATTTGTCCGCAAGCTCCTGCGCAACCGATTTGGCGAGGTCGCCGCGTCGCCCGCAGATCACGGCGTCGGCGCCGAGGGACAAAAACTTTTCGGTCATGGCGCGGCCGAGGCCAGTGGCGCCGCCGGTCACGAGGATGCGCTGGCCTTTGAGCAGATCATTCTGGAACATGCTATACCTCCAAAACCGTTGGTGAATGCGGCTGGCAGCCTGAAATCTGGCTGCTACTCGCCACTGGAGCCATTCTTGGCCAGATCAACTTGACCTCTTTTTTTTCCTGGTACCGGGCATACCGGCTGGTTGCGGCCACAAGCGAAACGCTTCAAATGCCGCCGGCTTGACCACACCAAAATGACGATTGTCCAGACTGAGCACATCGGCAATGGGGCAACGCTCGGCCACTGCCATCACTGCGGCATCGGCCAACCCCAGTTTGAGGGTCGGATAGCGATCCAGCAATGCACCGCAGTAGGCTGCGTCCTCTCGCGTGAATGGCTCGACCAGAAAAAAGCCGGCGGCGAGCGCGGTCAGAAAATCGCGCGCAGCCTGCGGAGCGAGCCGCGCGGCGAGCATGTAATCAATTTCGGCAAGGATGGCCGCCGGAACCAAACGGAGTGCCGCATTGCGGATGCAATCAAGCGCGCCGGCGTGTGCCGTGTCGCTGGCGTCGTAAAGGGCCAACACCCCACTGGTATCCAGCACCAGCGTATCCGGACTGGGCAAAATTGCCATCAAGCGCAGCGGCGCAAACCGCCTGCCGCAGCAGCCTTGCGCAAAATCGCGCGCGTACCTGCGGAAAGATTGGGTTTGCCACTGCGGTAGGCGCCCAGGCCGGGAGGAAGTCCGTCGCCCTGCATACCGGCGGATTTCGCATACTGCGCAATCGCGTCGTGCAGCACCAGGGTCTGGGTGCGGCCCTCCTGCAGCGCAAGCGAGCGCAGCGCGTGGCGGGTGCGTTGGTCCAGATACAGGGTGGTTTTGAACATGGCGCGCTCCTGCTCGAACATTGAACTACCATACTACCATATAGGGTAAGCTTGCTGGATCATGCGACTCTCCCGCGCTGGCACCTGCGCGCGTCAGATGCGACTGCCCCATCGCCCATCGGGCGCCCCATGGCTATGCAGAGTTTGCCTTCCACACCGCGCGGCGCTTGCCCACAAACGCATCGACGCCTTCGATGCCGTCCGGGTCTTGCAGGTTGCACATCATGGTGCGACCGGCCAGATCGTAGGCATCGGCAAGGCCCATGTCGATCTGGCGGTAGAACGCATCCTTGCCCAGTGCGATCGCGGCGCCGCTCTTGGCCATGATCGCATCGGTGAGCTTGGCGATTTCGGCATCCAGTGCCTCGGCAGGCACCACGCGATTGATCAAGCCCCAGGCGCGCGCGGTATCGGCATCAATCAAGTCACCGGTGACCAGCATCTCCATCGCGCGCTTGCGGTTGATGTTGCGCGCCACGCCAACCGCAGGGGTCGAGCAAAACAAGCCGTTGTGGATGCCCGAGAGCGCGAATTTCGCTTCGGGCACAGCCACCGCCAGGTCGCACATCGACACCAGTTGGCAGCCTGCTGCAGCGGCGACGCCATGCACGCGCGCGATGACCGGCTGCGGCAGCTTGACGATGGCGAGCATCATCGCCGCGCAGGCGTCAAACAGGCCTTGCTGCCAGGCCGGATCGGGATGCGCGTGAATCTCTTTCATGTCGTGCCCGGCGCAAAAGCCGCGGCCGGCGCCGGCGATGACCACGGCGCGGATGGATGCGTCCGCACCAAGCATCTTCAACTCCGACGTCAGCGCCGCAATCATGTCTGAGGACAAGGGGTTGAGGCGCTCGCCACGGTTGAGGGTAAGCGTAGCGATGCCATCGACAACGCTGCGCAGAACGAAAGCAGGTGCAGCGGCAGCGGCCAGCGCCTCACTAGAAGCAGGCATTTTTTCAGGGGCATTCATGGGCAATCCTCCTCATTCCAGTTGCAAGGTACCTTCGAGCCTGGCCAGCTTTTTGTCAAACGTCACCAATTCGACTCCCCGCTCACGCATGGCGGCAAGGATCCAGCAATCGGCGTAATCAGCCTGGGACGATTCATACAGTTTCAGCGCCGCCGCAGCCTGGGCCTCGCTTTCGAGAACGAGCTTGCCATGCGCAATCAATCCCTGCACGGCCTTGGCCACCATTGCCCGCGAAAACCGGTAACTGGTGCGCAGCACCCAGGTCATTTCGATCAACACCAAATCCGGCACCAGCACGGTCCGCTCCTGGCGCACCAATTCACGCGCCGCCCCGGTCTGCCCAGGTTCGTCCGGATCGTCAATCAGGACGTGGACGATGACATTGGTGTCAACGGCGCGCACGTTTGGCCCAGCCTTCCGAGATGGCACGGTCGATCTCCGCGAGGCTGGCCGTTTTCTCTGTCTTGAACATGCCGAACAGGGACGAAATGTCCTCGTTGTCACGTTCAATGAAGACCCGGCCCTTCTCTTCCCGGAAATGTATCCGGTCGCCTGGTTTGAGCCCAAGCGTGCTGCGGATGCGCACCGGCACGGTTACCTGGCCTTTGACGGTGAGAGATAAAGATCTCATCATGCTCTCCAAAAAGTATTACTTATGAACATTGTATTACTTCTTGGATTGCCTTACTTATTCAATCGCCGAAGCCGATTTGGCCTGCTCACGCAGCATGAATTTCTGGATCTTGCCGGTGGAGGTTTTGGGCAAGACGCAGAAAACGACCTTGCGCGGGGTCTTGAAACCCGCAAGGCTGGCGCGGCAGTGGGCAATCATGTCGACCTCGGAAACCGTCACGCCGTCTTTGAGCTCGACAAAGGCACAAGGTGTCTCGCCCCACTTCGGGTCGGGTGCCGCAACCACCGCGCAGGCCAGTACGGACGGATGACGGTAGATCACGTCCTCCACTTCCAGCGAGGAAATGTTCTCACCGCCGGAGATGATGATGTCCTTGCTGCGATCCTTGATCTTGATGTAACCGTCCGGGTGCAACACCGCGAGATCCCCTGTATGGAACCAGCCACCCTTGAAGGCCTCCTGGGTGGCCTGCTCGTTCTTGAGGTAACCCTTCATCACGATGTTGCCGCGAAACATGATCTCGCCCATGGTCTCGCCGTCGGCCGGTACCTCACGCATGGTCTCCGGGTCCATCACGGTGATGCCTTCCTGCAGCGTGTAGGCCACACCCTGGCGGCCCATCAGGCGGGCGCGCTCACCGATGTCTGCCTCTGCCCACTCGGGCTGCTTGGCACATACCGCTGCCGGGCCATAGACCTCGGTGAGGCCGTAAACGTGGGTGAGGTCAAAACCCAATTGCTCAACACCTTCGATCATTGATGCGGGCGGCGCGGCACCGGCAACCAGCGCGCTGACCTTGTGGTCAATGCCCGCCTTGAGCGCAGCGGGCGCGTTGACGAGAGTCGAATGAACGATCGGCGCACCGCAAAAATGCGTGACCTTGTGCACGCGAATCGCATCAAAAATCGCCTTGGCCTCGACCTTGCGCAAGCACACATTGGTGCCCGCGATCTCGGCGAGAGTCCACGGAAAGCACCAGCCGTTGCAGTGGAACATCGGCAAGGTCCACAGGTAGGTGGCGAAGTGCGGCATGTTCCACACCACAATGTTGGACGTGGCATTCAGGTAGGCGCCGCGATGGTGCGTCACCACGCCCTTCGGATTGCCGGTGGTGCCGCTGGTGTAACCCAGCGCGATCGCCTGCCATTCGCTGGCCGGGGGTTGCCAGGCAAATTGTGCGTCTCCCTTGGCGATGAAGGCTTCGTATTCGATGCTGCCGACGCGCACTCCCGCGCCGGTGAATTCGGGGTCATCGACATCGACTACCAGGGGTTTGACTTTCGTCTGTGCCAGCGCCTCCTTCATCACGCCGGAGAATTCACGATCCACCAGTACGATTTTGGTTTCGCTGTGGTCGAGCATGAAAGCAATTGCCGCTGCGTCAAGCCGCGTGTTGAGCGCGTTGATGACGCCACCGGTCATCGGGATCCCGAAGTGGGCCTCGACCATCGCCGGGATGTTGGGCAGCATCACTGCCACCGTGTCTCCCACGCCGATGCCCTGTTGCGCCAGTGCCGAGGCCAATTGCCGGCAGCGCGTGTAGGTGTCACGCCAGTTGCGCGTGAGCCCGCCGTGGATCACGGCCGGCCGAGTGGGATACACCTGTGCCGTGCGCGCAATGAATGACAGTGGCGTCAAGGGAACATGGTTGGCCGGGGTTTGCGGCAGACCCATGTCGTAGATGCTGGTCATGCGATGGTCTCCTGGGCGCACCGCTCGACGTGCGCGATGGCTGACTCAGTTGCTCTTGGATTCTCTCGGTATCATGGGAATTGTAATGAACTTCACTTCCACTCCCGCCGCACGCGATCCATACGCGGACAATCCGTTCTGGCCCAGCCCGGTGTTGCAGCGGAGCTGGGCGCTGGGCATCGCACTCTCGGTCGGGGTGCACTTCCTCGGAGGCCTGTCTACTACTTACGGCTGGCTCAATTTGATACCGTGGTTTGGCAAGCCAGAGGAGAAACCGGCGATTGTATTGCGCGCAAAGCTGGTTGCACCACCTGCGCCGCAGGTAGCAGTGAGCACGCCTGCGCCCGCCAAATCGAAGTCTGCGCGGACGGCCAACAAACCGGCGCGCCCCACAGCATCCGCTCCTGTGGTGGCGCAGTCACCGGCGACTAGCGCGCCCACCGCGCAGGAGCAAACCGCCCCCGCCGTCGATGGCGCTACCAACAATCCAAAATCCGAAGCCCCGGTCGCGCGCGAAGAACCTGCGCCACCGCCGCCCGCGCCGCCACCCGCACCACCGCCGAAGGCGGCCAAACCTTCTCCTTTCCCGGAGCGCGCCCGCATCGATTTTGAAATGACGCTTGAGTCGAACAACTTCAAGGTGTGGGCCACGCAGACATGGGAAGGGCGCGACGGTAAATACCGCGTGTTTCTGAGCGCGGAAGCCAAAGCCCTTTTCTTTTCGATCGGCAAGCTCACGATGGAAAGCGCGGGTGTCATCACTGCTGACGGACTGCGCCCGGAGCGTTATGTGGACGAACGCAACCAACGCCGCACCACCGTCACCTACGCAGCCAATGAAAGGAGTGCCTTCGTCGAAGAACCCAATGGCAACAAGAAAACCGTACAGCTTGCCGGACAGGCCGCGGATGTCATGAGCCTCACCTATGACCTCGGCTTCAACGCCGACCTCGCCGTCGGTACGCGCTTCACCCTGTCGAACCGGGATACCGTTGAAGAAATCATTCTCACGGAAAAGCGCGATGAAATGCTGGTGACCGACACGCAGGCGCTGGCAACGCGTTTTTTCGACCTCAAACGCCCCAACGGCACCGGTGGGGTGCAGGTCTGGCTGGCGACCGAGAAACAGTGGCTGCCGGCCAAGCTGCGCATTCTCGGGCGCGACGGCGCGGTGACGCTGACGGCGACAAAGTTTGAGATCAATCCGGCTGCGCAGTAACTTTTCCGGCCCAAACCGGCACAGCCGCAAACCCCGCCCCCAGTTAAAATCTTTACCTTTCGCCGAGACTATGAGCGGTCGATGACGCGCCAAATTCGCCTGTGGAAAGCGAATTATTGAGTAATTATTTCAAAAAAATAATTCAGCTTCCGCCTCTCACCAACCCGCTGTAGCGTCAAGTGATGGCGGGATAAAACGGTACCAATCGAGGCAATGAGCACAGCATGACGCAACAAGAAATCGCCAAAAGTTTCGACCCCGCCGCCATCGAAGCGCGCTGGGCGCCCGCTTGGGAAAAAGCCGGTTACTTCGCTGCCGGCACTGCCGCGGGCAAGCCCTCGTTCGCCATCCAGTTGCCGCCACCCAACGTGACCGGCACGCTGCACATGGGCCATGCCTTCAACCAGACCATCATGGACGCGATGACGCGCCATGCGCGCATGAGCGGGGCCAACACGCTGTGGCTGCCCGGCACTGATCATGCCGGCATCGCCACGCAGATCGTGGTCGAGCGCCAGCTTGAAGCTGAAGGCATCAAGCGCAAGGATCTCGGGCGCGAGAAGTTCATCGAAAAAATCTGGAAGTGGAAGGAATATTCGGGCAGCACCATCACCAGCCAGATGCGCCGCATGGGCTCCTCGACCGACTGGAGCCTCGAATATTTCACGATGGACCAGAACCTCTCGGACGTGGTCACCGAGACCTTCGTGCGGCTCTATAACGACGGCCTGATCTATCGCGGCAAGCGCATCGTCAACTGGGACCCGAAGCTGAAGACCGCGGTGTCCGACCTCGAAGTGCAGTCCGAAGAACGCGATGGCCACATGTGGCACATCCTGTATCCGTTCTCCGATGGCGCGCAGGCGGACGCAGACGGCGCGCCGATGCGCGGCATGACGATCGCCACCACGCGGCCCGAAACCATGCTCGCCGACGGCGCACTTTGCGTACATCCGGAGGACGCGCGCTACAAACATCTGGTCGGCAAGTTTGTCGATCTGCCCTTGTGCGACCGCAAGATTCCGATCATTGCCGACGATTTTGTCGACCGCGAATTCGGCTCGGGCTGCGTCAAGATTACCGGCGCGCACGACTTCAACGACTACGCCTGCGCGCAGCGGCATGGCCTGGAGATGATCGTCATCATGACGCTTGATGCGCACATGAATGACAACGCCCCGGTCAAATATCGCGGCCTCGACCGCTACGTCGCGCGCAAGGCCGTGGTGGCTGATCTTGAAGCGCAGGGATTCCTCGCCAAGATCGTGCCGCACAAGCATCAGGTGCCGGTCGGTGACCGCACCGGCGTAGTGTTGGAGCCGATGCTGACCGACCAGTGGTTTTTCGCCGTGCATCAACCGGCGCCGGCCACCCACGCGTATCAGCCGGGCAAGTCGATTGCACAGAAGACATTGGAGGTAGTCGAGAGCAGTGAAATCAAGTTCGTGCCCGAACACTGGATCGCGACTTATCGCCACTGGATGAACAACATCCAGGACTGGTGCATCTCGCGGCAGCTCTGGTGGGGCCATCAGATTCCAGCTTGGTACGACAACGCCGGCAACTGCTATGTGGGGCGCACCGAGGCCGAAGCGCGCGCGATCGCTGATGCCGACACGTCCGAGGGTTTGCCAGCCGGCCGCCCGCTCACGCGCGAAAACGACGTCCTCGACACCTGGTACTCCTCGGCGCTGGTGTGCTTCTCGACGCTCGGCTGGCCCGGCACCGACCAACGCAGCAAGACCCTGCAAGACTTGTATCTCCCTTCGTCGGTGCTGGTCACCGGCAGCGAGATCATCTTCTTCTGGGTGGCGCGCATGATCATGATGACCACCTACTTCACCGGCAAAGTGCCGTTCAAGACCATCTACATCCACGGCACGGTACGCGACGCCGAGGGCAAGAAGATGAGCAAGTCAGAGGGCAACGTGATCGACCCGGTCGATCTGATCGAAGGCATCGGCCTCGAGCCGCTGCTCGCCAAACGCACCACCGGCCTGCGCCGCCCCGAGACCGCGCCCAAGGTGGCGCAGCGCACGAAAAAGGAATTCCCGGACGGCATCCCCGCCTACGGCGCCGACGCGCTGCGTTTCACCATGGCGTCGTACGCGTCGCTCGGCACCAACGTCAACTTCGACTTCAAGCGCTGCGAGGGCTACCGCAATTTTTGCAACAAGCTGTGGAACGCCACGCGCTATGTGCTGATGAATTGCGAAGGCCGTGATGTCGGCCTCGATGCCGCGCTGCTGCGCTTCGTCGCCGGTGGCCAGCGCCACCTTGGCCAGCTCCACGTACCAATCGCAATACTCATCCCACATGAAGCGGTACACGCCGCTGGCCACATTATCGAGGCGA
>JANLTL010000522.1:0-9534 GCA_031362905.1 Burkholderiales bacterium
CATTTTTTCACCCTCTCGGCCATCTGCTGCTGATTGATCTTGCGGTCCGCGTCCACTTTCTGCATGTGTGGACGCGCGCGCATCATCGCCAGATACTCCTTCGCCTGCGGGATACCGGCGAGCAGATCTTCGCCATAAATCTTCTTGCTCGCCATCGATAGCAAAGGCAGATGCACGAAAGCGGAACAGTCGGCGTAAGTCAAGCGGTCACCGGCAATGAATGGTGACCACTTGGCCAGGCTGGCCAGTGCACGCACGCCCTTTTCCAACTCTTTCCTGACCTGTGCCTTGACCTCATCCGACACGGCTCCGCCAAAAAAGGCTTCGGGATAGAGCCGGCGTGCATGCAACTCGATATGCATGTCGAGCAGATTGGCCAGTTCGCGTACCTTGGCCCGCGCAAACGGATCGGCCGGATAGAGCGGCGTCTGCGGATAGGCCTCTTCGAGGTATTCGTTGATGACGGTCGACTCGCTTAAGGGACCGGCCGGCGTTTCGATAAACGGCACCTTGCCCAGCGGCGAGCGCTTGAGCATGTCGTCCTTTTGCGAGGTGTAAACCACATCTTCTTCAAATGAAATCCCCTTTTCCAGAAGAGCGATCTTGACCTTGTTGTGGTAATTGCTGACGGCGAAGCCGCAAAGTTTGAGCATGAGAGTCTCCGGGTAAGAGTGCGTGAAAACGGGTGCGTGAAAGCGCAAGCGATTACAGCATAGCTGGCCCGCCCAGCCTGCGGTGATAAAATTTTCGATTGCCACCAGCGATGCCGCAGCGGCGCGGCCCTCTCTCATGCGCGATTTTTCCAAAGACAGCTTAACGGTCGGCATCGCCGGCACCGGCGCCATGGGCCGCGGCATCGTGCAGGTCATGGCGCAAGCGGGCTGCAACGTGCTCCTGCTTGACGCGATGGAAGGCGCAGCGCAAAAGGCCAAGGACTACGTCGCCTCGATGCTCGCCAAGCTCGCTGAGAAGGGCAAGCTCACCAGCGAGCAAGCGGGCGCGATGACAGGGCGCATGCAAGTCATCAACGACGTCTCCGGCTTCAAGCCTTGCGATCTGGTGATCGAAGTGATTGTCGAAAACCTGGCGGTCAAGAAAGAATTTTTCGTCAAGCTTGAAGCGGCGGTGAGTGACGACTGCCTGCTGGTGACCAACACCTCGTCACTCTCGGTGACCTCGATTGCCGCCGCCTGCAAGCGGCCGGAACGCATCGCTGGCTACCACTTCTTCAACCCGGTACCGCTGATGAAAGTGGTCGAAGTTATCGCCGGTGCACGCACCGGGCCGGGTGTGTGCGAAGCACTGACGGCGCTCACCAAACGCTACGGCCACACGGCGGTGAATGCTGCCGATACCCCCGGCTTCATCGTCAATCACGCCGGGCGCGGCTACGGCACCGAGGCGCTGAAAATCTTGCAGGAAGGCATCACCAGCTTCCACGCGCTCGATCGCATCATGACCGACGCAGCCGGCTTTCGTCTCGGCCCCTGCGAATTGCTTGACCTCACCGGCATGGATGTCTCGCACCCGGTGATGGAGTCGATTTACCACCAGTATTACGAAGAGCCGCGCTACCGCCCCTCCGTCATCGGCCAGCAACGCAAGGACGCAGGCCTGCTGGGGCGCAAGACCGGCCAGGGCTTCTACAAACACCTTGATGGGAAGCAGGAAGTGTTTGCCGATGCGCCGGTGCCGGTGGCGCGACCGGCGGCAGTCTGGCTGCACAAGGGTGATGGCAGCGCTGAAGCGGTCACTGTGCACGCGGCCGTGGCTGAGTTGATGGTCAAGCTGGGTGCGAGCGTCGAACATGGCGCGACGCCCTCATCTGACGCCCTGATCGTGGTGACACCGTTCGGTACCGATGCCACCAATGCCGCGCTTGACGCCGGGTTGGACGCCACTCGCACCGTGGCACTCGACACCCTGCTGCCACTGGTCAAGCGCCGCACCGTGATGACAACCGTGGTCACCCGGCCCGACATGGCTGCGGCAGCACATGGACTGTTTGGCGCCGATGGCGTGCCGGTCACGCTGATTCGCGACAGCGCTGGCTTCGCCGCGCAGCGCATTCTCGCCACCATCGTCAACGTCGGCTGCGACATCGTGCAGCAGCGCGTGTGCTCACCGGCCGATCTCGATCTCGCCGTGACGCTGGGCCTGTCGTACCCCAAAGGCCCGCTGGCGTTTGGCGATGCCCTGGGGCCGATGCGCGTGCTGACGATCCTGAAGAACATCTACAAGTTCACCGGTGATCCGCGCTACCGGCCCAGCCCGTGGCTGACGCGCCGGGCGCGGCTGGGCATTTCCTTGCTGACACCGGAAGCCTGATGGACTGCCTGGTTTTGTCATCGCCCCTTGATTCTGCATCACCCCAGAGACCGGTCCTGAGCCGGTCATGTTGAACACCCCCACCCTTCTTTGAAAGGTTCACCATGCTCGACGCTTACATCTACAACGGTCTGCGCACCCCCTTCGGCCGCCATGCCGGCAAACTCGCCACCGTGCGCACTGACGACCTCGTCGGCGGCGTGATGAGCGCGGTGATCGCCGCCTCGCCCTTCAAGGCTGATCAAATCGAAGACGTGATCCTCGGCTGCGTCAATCAGGCAGGTGAAGATTCGCGCAATGTTGCGCGTAATGCCCTGCTCGCTGCCGGTCTGCCGCAAACGGTCGGCGGCCAGACTGTCAATCGCCTGTGCGCGTCGGGCCTCGCCGCGGTGATCGAATCGGCGCGCGCCATCACCTGCAAGGAAGGCGAGTTGTATCTGGCCGGCGGCGTCGAGTCGATGAGCCGCGCGCCCTTCGTGATGTTGAAATCCGAATCACCATTTGCACGCGAGTTCAAAATGGCCGACACCACCATCGGCGCGCGCTTTCCCAACCCCAAGCTGGTCAAGCAATACGGCAATGATTCGATGCCCGAGACCGGCGACAACGTCGCCAAGGAATACGGCATCACGCGCGAAGCTTGCGATGTATTCGCCCTCAACTCCCAGGCCAAATTCGCCAAGGCACAGAAAGACGGCTTCATGGCCGGCGAAATTGTGCCCGTCACCCTGCCGCCCAAGTCGAAGAAGGACGAGCCGGTCACGGTGAGTGTGGATGAGCACCCGCGCGAGACCACCATCGAGACCCTGACCAAACTCAGGAATCTGTTTGAAGGCGGCGTGGTCACCGCCGGCAACGCATCGGGCATCAACGATGGCGCGGCGGCCTTGTTCGTCGGCAGCAAAGCTGTGGGCGACAAGGCCGGCGCCAAGCCGATGGCGCGCATCCTCTCCGCCGCGTCTGCTGCAGTCGCGCCGCGCATCATGGGCGTCGGCCCGGCCTATGCGATTCCCAAGGCATTGGAGCGCGCCGGCCTCACGCTCAAGGACATGGACATCATCGAGATCAACGAAGCCTTCGCGCCCCAGGTGCTCGGCTGCCTGCATCTGATGAAGGTCGATTTCAATGACGCGCGCGTCAACCCCAACGGCGGCGCGATTGCGGTCGGCCATCCGCTCGGTGCATCCGGTGCGCGCCTGACGATTTCAGTGGCACGCCAGTTGCAGCGCATGAACGGCAAATACGCGGTGATCAGCCTGTGCATCGGCGTCGGCCAGGGTTTGGCAATGGTGATCGAACGCGTATGAGCGCAGCGGCAAGTGCGGCTGCCAATGGCGCGATCGGTGCCAGCAGCGACGCCGGCAACGGCGTTGCCATGCGCGACGAAGGCGCGCCGACCCAGTTGCTCATCGAGCAGCGCGGCCCGGTGGTCATCCTCACCATCAGCAACCCGCCACTGCGCAATGCGCTCGGGCCTGAGGTCTATCGCGGCCTCGGCGAGATTGCCGCACGCACGAAGGAAGACAAGTCGATCCGTGCGGTAATCCTCACCGGCGCCGATGGCGTATTTTGCGGCGGCGGCAATCTCAACCGCATCCGCAACAACCAGTCGAAATCGCGCGAGCATCAGGCCAACGGCATCGACATCCTCCACGGCGCCATCCGCCAGATGCGCGCCTGCCCGGTGCCCTTCATCGCGGCGGTCGAAGGCGCGGCGGCGGGCGCGGGCTTCTCGATCGCCATGCAGTGCGACATGATCATCGCCGCCGAAGACGCCAAGTTCACCATGGCTTATGTGAAGAGTGGCCTGACCCCTGATGGCGGCGGCTCGGCCATGCTCGGGCAATTGCTGCCGCGCCAGCTCGCATTCGAATTGATGGCCTTTGGTGATGCGATTTCCGCGCAGCGCCTGCACGCGCTCGGCGTTGTCTCCCAATGCGTTCCCAAGGGTGAGGCCCTGAAAGCCGCTCTGGAAGCGGCTCTCCGGCTCGCCAATGGTCCGCGCGGGGGAATTGGGCGCATCAAGCGCCTGTCGGAAGAAGCGGTGCCGTCGCAGGATACGCAGCTTGATCTGGAGCGTGACCTGTTCGTCGAAACCCTGCACAGCGCAGAGGCCAGGGAAGGCGTTGGCGCCTTTTTGGAAAAGCGCAAACCTGATTTTTCGGACAAGGCATGAGTGGCACTAGCCCCATCATTCGTGATTTGGCCGCGCGCGAATGGGGCAAGCGCCGCCGCATCTATCTCTTGCGTCACGGCGCAGTGAGCTACTACGACGCAGCCGGCAATCCGGTGCCGTCGAGCGATGATGTGCCGCTCAACGAACTTGGCCGCAGTCAGGCCACTGCTGCCGGCGTGATGCTTAAGGATGTGAAGTTCGATCGCCTGATCGTCTCCGGCCTGCCGCGCACGGTGGAGACCGCGCAAGGCGTGCTCGCCGAAAACCGCCACGGTACGCCGCGCACCGACACGATCGGCGAACTGCGCGAAATCAAGGGCGGCAAACCCGACCACATCAAGGAAGACGAAGCCGAAGCCGTGTTCACCCAGGTCTTTGGCAAGCCCAACAATTTTGAGGTGCCCTTTCTAGGTGGCGAGCTGCTCGGCGATTTCACCGACCGCGTCCAGACTGCCTTTGCGCGCGTGCTGGCTGATCCGTCATGGCAGGAGTTGCTGATGGTGTTGCATGGCGGCACCAACCGCGCCATCCTCTCCTACTGCCTCTCCGGCGGGCAGCGCCAGTTCCTCGGTGCGCTGCACCAAACTCCGGCATGCATTAACCTTGTGGACGTCGGCGACGCGGCGGCGCACGACTATGTGGTGCGTGCCATCAACATCGCCCCACCCGATCTGATGCAGACCGCGACACGCAAAACCACGCTCGAAGAGTTGTTTGAAAAGTACCTCGACTACAAATTAAAAAAATAAAGGGGTCTGACCCCTTTATTTTGCTTTATTTTGCGGCAATTCGCCTTGATGACAAAAATGGGTTTGACCCCATAGTTTGGGTAATCCAATGTTCGAAGAATTCATGGGCACCAAGCCGGTGTCCGACAAACAGAAGTTCGATACCGGTGCGCTGCACGCTTATCTGAGGGCGCATGTGCCGGACTATCCTGGCAAGAGCGCCGACGCCCTGAGCGCCGAGCAGTTCAAGGGAGGGCAATCGAACCCGACCTTCAAACTCACCGTCAAGACCGGCTCCGGCCACGTGAACTACGTGATGCGCGCCAAGCCAGGCCCGGTGGCCAAGCTGCTGCCCTCGGCGCATGCCATCGAGCGTGAATACCGGGTGCAGGATGCACTGGGCAAGAATGGATTTCCCGCAGCGAAAATGGTTACGCTGTGCGATGACGAATCCGTGGTTGGCCGCGCGTTTTACATCATGGAGATGCTCAACGGCCGCGTGTTGTGGGATCAGTCGCTCCCCGGCATGACGCCCTCGCAGCGCGGTGAAATCTACGCCGAAATGAACCGCGTGATGGCCCAACTGCACACCACCGACTACAAGGCGATTGGTCTGGAGTCTTACGGCAAGCCGGCCAACTACATCGCGCGCCAGATCGAACGCTGGAGCAAGCAGTACAAGTTGTCCGAGACCGAATCGATTCCCGAAATGGACAACCTGATCGAATGGCTGCCGAAAAATATTCCGGCCGGTGACGAAACCACCATCGTGCATGGCGACTACCGCCTCGACAACATGATCTTCCATCCCACCGAGCCACGCATCCTCGGCGTACTCGACTGGGAGTTGTCCACCCTCGGCCACCCGCTGGCGGATTTCTCCTATCACTGCATGAGCTGGCACATTGCGCCGGGGCAGTTTCGCGGCATTCACGGCCTCGATTTCAAGGCACTCGGCATTCCGACCGAGGCCGAATACATCGACCTGTACGGCCGCAACACCGGCCACTCGATCAGTACGCGCGACTGGGGGTTTTACCTCGCTTACAACATGTTCCGCCTGTGCGGTATTTTGCAGGGCATCATGAAGCGCTATGTCGATGGCACGGCAGCGAGCCCGCAAGCGCTCGACGCCGGTTCGCGTGCCAAACCGATGGCCCAGATGGGCTGGGAGCAGGTGGAGAAGATATTGAAGCAGTGAGCACCAAACGGGACTCGCCCTTGCGGCTTTCACACAAGTCAATATTCATGCAGGTACGCATTTGCCGCACATGACGCTAGCGTCATGCACACCGATTTAACCGAGAGAGGAAACGCACCATGGATTTCGAATACTCCCCACGTTGCCAGGAACTGCGCGTCAAGCTGCTCAAGTTCATGGACGACTACATTTACCCGAACGAGCACAAGCACCACGAGGAAATCGAGGCCAACCGCGCCAAAGGCAACCCCTGGGTGCCGCTCAAACTGATCGAAGACCTCAAAGTCAAGGCGCGCGCGCAAGGCTTGTGGAACCTGTTCCTGCCGCGCTCACCGCGTGCACCTGACGGCGGCCTCTCCAATCTTGACTACGCACCGCTGTGCGAAATCATGGGCCGCATTTACTGGGCGCCCGAGGTCTTCAACTGCTCGGCGCCAGACACCGGCAACATGGAAACGCTCGAGCGCTACGCCAGCGAGGAGAACAAGCGCCTGTGGATGGACCCGCTGTTGCGCGGCGAGATCCGCTCCTGTTTCTCGATGACCGAGCCCGACGTTGCCTCGTCGGATGCGACCAACATTCAGTCGTCGATTCAGCGTGACGGCGACAGTTACGTGATCAATGGCCGCAAGTGGTGGTCGTCGGGCGCGCCCGATCCGCGCTGTGCCATCTTCATTTTCATGGGCAAGACCGATCCGGCCGCACCGAAACACTCGCAGCAGTCGATGATCCTGATTCCGCGCGACACCCCCGGCGTCAAGGTGGTGCGTCCGCTCACGGTGATGGGTTATGACGATGCCCCCCACGGTCACGCCGAAATGCTGTTCGAGAACGTGCGTGTGCCCGCGTCCAACCTGCTGCTCGGTGAGGGCCGTGGTTTTGAAATCGCCCAGGGTCGTCTCGGGCCAGGCCGCATTCACCATTGCATGCGCTCGATTGGCTCCGCCGAGCGCGCGCTCGAATTCATGTGCAAGCGGGCATCGTCACGCGTCGCATTCGGCAAACGTGTATCGGAACAGACGGTGACGCAGGAGCGCATCGCTGAGTCGCGCATCATGATCGACTCGACCCGACTGCTGGTGCTCAAGGCTGCCTACATGATGGATACCGTGGGCAACAAAATTGCGCGCGCCGAAATCGCGATGATCAAGGTACTGGCGCCGACGATGGCGTGCAAGATCATCGACTGGGCGATGCAGGTACACGGCGCCATGGGCATGTCAGGTGACGTGCCGCTCGCCAACATGTATGCACACCAGCGCTCGCTGCGCTTTGCCGATGGTCCGGACGAGGTGCATCGCAATGCAATTGCCAAGCTGGAACTGGGACGGCACAGCGGCATTCCCGGTGCGGCGGACAAGGTCGAAATGCCGATTACCCGCGGCTGATCCGCACTGCGGATTCAAACGATTCAAGTCAAACAAGGGGGCTGCCAGGCGCAGTCCCTTTGCTTGATTGCAGCACCTCATTTGGGAGCCATCATGATCGACGTCTATAGCTGGGCCACGCCCAACGGCCACAAAATTCACATCATGCTCGAGGAGTGCGGCCTGTCCTACCGCGCGCACCCGATCGACATCGGCAAGGGCGACCAGTTCACGCCCGAGTTTCTGGAGATCAGCCCGAACAATCGCATCCCCGCGATCACCGATTCGGATGGACCTGACGGTAAGCCGATCTCCTTGTTCGAGTCCGGCGCGATCCTGATTTACCTCGCCGGCAAGACCGGCAAGTTTCTCGGCAAGACCGACCGTGAGCGTTTCGACACCCTGCAGTGGCTGATGTTCCAGATGGGCGGCGTCGGGCCGATGTTCGGACAGACCCATCACTTTCGCAACTACGCGGCGGAGAAAGTGGAGTACGCGATCAAGCGCTACACCAACGAAACCGGGCGCCTCTATGGCGTGATGGACCGCCGTTTGGCCAAGACCGGCGCCTTCATCGCGGGCAAGAAGTACACGATTGCCGATATCGCGATCTGGCCGTGGCTGCGCAACTGGAAAAATCAGGGGCAAAACCTCGACGATTTTCCCCACGTCAAGCGCTGGTTCGAAGCCATCGGCGAGCGCCCGGCAGTGCAGCGCGGCGTCACCGTGCTGGCCGATTTGCGCAAGCCCGCGTTTGATGACAAGGCAAAAGAGATTTTGTTTGGCGCGACCCAGTTCCAAAAGCGCTGAAATCGAGTTTGACATGTGCCTGAAACCCTTGGTACAAGCCAATCGGCAAGGTATGTTCGCGAAAACCGTTGGTGGTCATGGCTCTCCGGCCTGATATGCCATTGAATTCTCTGCGACGGCGTCTGATGGGTGCGTCGCTCAGCGTGCCGTTCGTCGCTTCGGCCAGCGTCTCGGACTCGCACGACCTGCCCGAAGTCCCCTTTGTCGCCACGCCGATGAACGTGGTGGCGCGCATGCTCGATCTGGCCAAAGTGGGGCCCGCTGACTATGTGATTGACCTCGGCTGCGGCGATGGCCGAATCGTTACCGAAGCGGCCAAGCGCGGCGCGCGCGCGGTAGGCATTGACCTTGACAGCTACCTGATCGAACTTTGCCGCCGCCGCGCCCGCGAGAATGGCCTGGAGCATCTGGCGTCGTTCGAATTGAAAGACATCTACGAAGTCGACCTCGCGCCGGCGACGGTGGTGACCATGTATTTGTTGCCTGAGCACAATCTCATGCTGCGCGACAAGTTGAAACGCGAAGTCAAAGCCGGCACCCGCGTGCTCTCGCACGACTGGGACATGGGCGACTGGATTCCGGTAGCGGAAGAATTCCTCGACGTGCCCGATAAACCGGTTGGCCTCGACAAGAAAAGCCGCGTGATGATGTGGGTGATGCCGCCGAACGTGCGCAGCTGACACCGCCACTTCTTCTTTACATCAATCGACTACGCTGTTTCAGGTACAGCCACAGATCCCTGCAGTCTTAAATCCCGCCGGCGCGAATCACGCCGACCGCGAGCCCCTCGATGACAAACTCGTCACTGCGCGGATCGACGATGATCGGCTTGAAGTCGGCATTCTCGGGCAGTAACTCGATCGACGTGCCGTTGCGCACAAAGCGCTTGACTGTGACGTCGTTGCCGATGCGCGCCACCACCAC
>JANLTL010000633.1:0-2394 GCA_031362905.1 Burkholderiales bacterium
CATCGAACTTCGGCTCCTGATCGACCACCGCGACACGCAAGCCGGTCTGCAAAATGATGCGGCCATCGTCCAGTTGGGTCTGCCCGGCAATCACCCGCAACATCGAGGATTTGCCGACGCCATTGCGCCCGATCAGGGCGATGCGCTCGCCCGCCTCGACCGACAGGTCGGAGCGGTCCAGCAGCGGTACGTGGCCGAAGGCAAGTTCGGCTTTTTCGAGAACCAGCAGCGCCACGCTATTGGCCCGCCGCGTCAGTCCAGCGCTCGGAAATCTCGATCAGGTTGTGATCCGGGTCGCGGATATAGACCGAGCGGATCGGCCAGCGCGCGCCGGTGCGCCGGTCCGGTCCGGACTCGATGGCGACGTTTTCGCTCTTGAGTTTGGCGATCACCGCATCGAGCGGCACGGCAGCGAGCAGACAGAGATCGAGCGAGCCGGGCGTCGGCGTGCGGGCATAGATGTCGGTGATGTTCTTGTCGCCGGCCTGATGCAGATTGAATTTCTGATCGCCAAAGCGCAGGGCTTTGCGTTGCGGCTTGGGCGGCTCGCCGAAAATGTCGAGGCGCATGCCGAGGATGCGGGTGTAGAAATCGACTGTCGCATCGAGATTGCGGCAGGTCATGACAACGTGGTCGAAGGCTTGGATCATTTGGGTTCAGGTTTATGAGTGTCGCCGTCAGTGTCGCCACAAATATCGCTGCAAATATCGCAGCGCAAGCGGGATGCCGAGGGCGCGACGCCATGCCCGCAACATTGGGCGCATCACGCGAAGAGGCGCGCATTGTAGTGGCATTGTGGCAGTGCACTGTAGAGCGCGCCCGCCACACTGGGCTAAAATCTGCGGTCTTGCCCACCGAAGTTCAATGGATAGAACGGGTGCCTCCTAAGCGCCAGATGCAGGTTCGATTCCTGCCGGAGGGACCACCACCGCCGGAACCCTTAAAGAGAAGGCACATGCCGAGACTCGATGCGCTGGTATTTGATGCTTACGGCACGCTCTACGACGTGCATTCGGTCGCCGCGCTGGCTGAGTCTTTTTTTCCCGGCAAGGGCGCGGCACTGTCCCAGCTATGGCGCACCAAACAGCTTGAATACACGTGGCTGCGCACTGTCATGGGTAGCTACGAAAATTTCGACGTCGTTACGGCGGCGGGGCTGCGCTATGCGTGTGCCTCGCTCAAGCTCGATGCCGCGGACTCCCAGATCAGCGCATTGATAGCGCAGTACGTCAAGCTCGACACGTTTGGCGAAGTCAAAGCTGCACTCGCGCAATTGAAGACGAAACGCAGACTCGCGATTCTCTCCAACGGTGCGCCGGGCACACTTGGCGCATTGGTAACCCACTCCGGCCTCGATGGCGTCCTCGACGCCGTCATCTCAGTGGATAGCTTGCGCATGTTCAAGCCGGATATGCGCGTCTATCAACTCGCAGTCGATCGCCTGGGCGTGGAAAAGGCCGCGATTGGCTTCGTGTCATCCAATTGCTGGGACGCGATTGCCGCCAAGAATTTCGGCTTCACCGTCTTTTGGATCAACCGTCTCAACGCACCCGTCGATTTGCACGGTCCGGCGCCCGACTTCACGATTCACTCTCTCAACGACATTGCACCGCTGCTGTGACCGATTCGTCCAAGCTCGCTGCGCGCACGCCGATTACCGGCGCGCCCGGTGCAGCGTTCAACATTCACCGCCCGCCGCTGCATCACTGCTGCAACTGTGGGGCACGGATTGAACGCGTGGTGCCACCCGGCGACGCGCATTTGCGCGCGGTGTGCCCTGCCTGTGGCGGCATCCATTACGAAAATCCCAAAGTGGTGGTGGGCTGCATCCCGGTCTACGGCGAGCAGATTCTGCTGTGCAAACGCGCAATCGAGCCGCGCTACGGCTACTGGACCTTGCCGGCCGGGTTCATGGAAAACGGCGAAACCACGGCTGAGGGCGCCGCACGCGAAACGCTCGAAGAGGCTGGTGCCGCCGCGATTGACCTGCACGCCTTTGCACTGCTCGATGTGCCGCAAGTGCAACAGGTGCACATGTTTTATCGGGCACGGCTGGCTGCGCCGGAGTTCTCATCCGGTGAAGAGAGTCTGGAGACACGCCTCTACAAGGAAGAAGACATTCCGTGGAAAGACCTTGCGTTTCGCACCGTGAGCGAAACCCTCAAGCTGTTTTTCGCGGATCGAAAAATGGGTGCGTACGGTTTTCACACCGTGCCGATCGTCGCGCCGCGCTAGGTGCCGCATCCCGACTCGGGTGGACTCCTTAACCGCCGCGTCCCGATTTAGGCGGACTCCTTAACCGCCTCTTCCATAGACCGGCTTCAAATGCGGCACCTGCTTGGCAAACAGCTCGGCGATGAAGTCAACAAACACGCGCACCTTGGCTGACAGGTG
>JANLTL010000731.1:0-2806 GCA_031362905.1 Burkholderiales bacterium
GGTGGTGCCCAATGTGGTGGTCTTGCACCCGTCGGTGCCGGCCAAGACCTTGCAGGAGTTCATTGCACTGGCGAAAAAACAGCCCGGCAAACTCGACTACGCCTCCCTCGGCAGCGGCACCGCTGCACATCTGGGCATGGAGATGCTCAAGACCGCAGCCGGCATGTACATGGTACACATCCCCTATCGGGGCAGCGCGCCCGCCGTGGCCGATTTGATCGGCGGCCAGGTGCAGGTAATGATGGATGGCCTGCCCTCGGCCCTGCCGCACGTCAAGGTCGGGCGCCTGCGCGCGCTCGCGCTGACCAGCCAGAAGCGCTCCCCCGCAGCACCCGAGTTGCCGACGATTGCCGAGAGCGGCTACGCCGGTTTTTATGCGGATGCGTGGTCGGGCCTGTTTGCGCCCAAAGGCACGGCGCGTGCGGTGACCGACAAACTCGCGCAAGAAACGCAGCGCATCCTCAACCTGCCTGATGTGCGCGAGCGCTTTGCTGCGCTCGGTGCCGAGCCGGTCGGGTCAAGCCCGGTCGAGTTTGCGCAGCATGTGCAGCGCGAGATTGCCAAGTGGGCGGCTGTGGTCAAGCAGAGCGGCGCGAGGGTGGATTGACGCGCGCTGGTGATGGCGCGCGCTGGCAAATCAATTGAGCAGGCTTGAGTAATCTGGAGTGAAGGAGAGTATCGATGGAAATGTCGGACAAGACCGCGCGGCAACTGTTTGAGGCCGTCAAGAAAAACCCCACCCGCAAGCGCTTTGGCTTCGGCGCACGGCCGGCGCTCATCAACGTCGATCTGCAAAAAGCCTACACCTGCATCGGCGAGTTCGCCACCGCTTACGAGACCGACCCCAAGCAACTCGACTACGTCAACCAGCTCGCCGCAGCGATGCGCGCCAAGGGCTTCCCGGTGATCTGGACTTACGTCGCCTACATGGAGTCGGGCGAAGACTGCGGCGTCTGGGGAACGCGCACCAACACACCCGACTCATTGCAGAACATCAAGGTGGGTTCGCGCCGCAGCGAATTCGACGACCGTCTCGTGATTGACCGCCAGCGCGACATCATCATCAACAAGCGCATGGCCTCGGCGTTTTTTGAGACCAATCTCGGTTCGCTGTTCAATTTCCACCAGATCGACACCGTCATCGTCACCGGCGGCTCAACCTCAGGCTGCGTGCGCGCCACTGCGGTAGACAGCCTGCAACGTAGCTACCGCACCATCGTGCCGGAGGAAACCACGGCCGACAAACACGAGAGCCCGCACTTTGCCAATCTGTACGACATGGCGCTGAAGTATTGCGATGTGATTCCGGTGGCGGAGGCGATTGCGCATTTGAAGTCGACGCCGGCGGTGAGTGCGTAAACCCTCGCATCGAGAGATGATTGGAATGCACGCCGCAGTTGACACAAGTGTGTTGCGCTGGCTTGGTTTTCGCCGATGGTGGTCGCGATTTGGCGTTCCAACTAGGGACGCATCGCCTGCCTGAAGGCCCCATCGCAGAGAGGTCGTAATGCAAACAAAACTTGAACCCGCCAAAAAATCGCCGAAGCCGCGCGCCAGAGTTGCTGATACGGAGCCGGCGCTGCCAGCTTTTTTGAGTTTCCTCGAGAAAGAACTGACGCATCGCCCAGAGTTTATCGAGCCCGCAAGTCGTGCACAGCTCAAGCGTATTGGCAAGCTGGTCGCGAGTGTCAAGATTGCGTGAGCATCAAGCGCGCGATAGCGCGACCGTTTCAGTGCTGAGGCGATAGAATAAGTCTCCTGTGTCCGTCCGCTGCGCAAGTCCATACTCGCCATGGTTAACCCTGCAATTTTCGACCTGCAAGCCGTCGCAGACGCCTGCCGGAAGTTTGGTGTGCGCAGGCTGGAGCTATTTGGGTCTGCCGTACGCGATCCGGTAGCGGCGAATGATTTCGACTTCTTGGTTGACATTGCCGAAGAAGAGCCAGGTCGCTACGCCAAAGCCTATTTCGGTTTGTATGAAGCGCTGAAACGCATCACGGGCAAGCCGGTGGATTTTGTGACCCCGGAGGGCATGACCAATCCCTACTTTCGCGCCAGCGTCGAACGCAGCAAGCAGTTGATCTATGCGGCCTGAGGTTCTGAAGTACCTCTACGATGTGCTTCAGGCGCTGGACGCCATCGACGAAATTTGCGATGGCGTGGGTTATGAGGAATATGCTGGCAGCATCACTTTGCGCTCTGCTGTGGAACGGCAGTTTGAGATAGCCGGTGAAGCCTTGTCTCAGATGGGAAAAATCGATCCACACACATTTGAGCGTGTGCCGGACGCGGCGCAAGTGGTG
The DNA here is from genome assembly GCA_031362905.1 of Burkholderiales bacterium. Classification (GTDB taxonomy): domain Bacteria; phylum Pseudomonadota; class Gammaproteobacteria; order Burkholderiales; family JAEUOS01; genus CANJDH01. The sequence continues at coordinate 2,304 of JANLTL010000731.1, forward strand.
GCGTTTCGAAACTTTCTGATTCATCAGTATGCGCAAGTCAATACCCGCCTGGTCTGGGGCGTGATGACGAATGATTTGCCCGGTCTGCGCGCGGCAGTCCAGTCGCTGCTGGACGAAGGCGAAGCTGCATCGCCGTTGCAATGACCATCATGCGAGCGGATTCCCGCTTTTCCCGAAGAACGCCTTAAACCGAGACAATGGCCCGCGACCCCAACCTCTACGACTACCTGCCCAACGACGGCAGCCGCCCCAAAATCACCTGGCCCAACGGCGCGCGCGTGGCTTTTTGGGTGGCACCCAACATTGAGTTCTATGAACTCGATCCGCCCAAGAATCCCTCGCGTGGCGCGTGGGCGCGGCCGCAACCGGATGTGCTCAATTACTCCTACCGCGACTACGGCAACCGCGCCGGCTTCCAGCGCATGCTCGAAGCGATGGACCGCTGCGGGGTGCGTGGCAGCGTCTCGCTCAACGTCGCCATGTGCGAGCACCACCCCGAGATC
>JANLTL010000083.1:0-4470 GCA_031362905.1 Burkholderiales bacterium
AAAGAAAACCTCAATCGCGCGCTGGCCGGTGAGGTCGATGAATGCCTCGACCTCGAAGCGACGCACCAGATTCATTGTGGCCAGACCGAAGACCACCGCGAGGCGGCGAAAGCGTTTGTGGAGAAGCGCGAGCCGGTATTCAAGGGGCGTTGATGGGGATCGCAGCGCCTCGTTCAGTGCCTGCAAGTGGGTGTCTTGAAATAGCTAAAATGAAAATATAAAATAGCTGATAATGGAATAATTGGTATCCAATATGCATTCGCAGGAGTGACGCCATGAGAACCTTTACCGCGACCGAAGCAAAAAACAACTTTGGGGTTGTCCTCGAGTCGATTGACGCCGAAACGGTCGAGATCGTCAAAAACGGCAAGGTGGCGGCCTATATCCTGTCACCGCGCGAATTTGCGGAAATGGGTGCGAGTCACTCCCGGATCAAGGTTAGTCAAAGCATTCAGGCGGGCGACAAAAAATCACTTGACCTGTTGCGCAAGTATTCCGCCGGGGTGATCGACAAGCACCGGGTGATGCGCGATCTGGGGCTGACTACCCAGGGGCAGGTGCTCGATGCGCTTGGTGTGGCTGGCCTGCCGTTGCCGTGCGTTCCCCAAAAAGAGCTCACGCGCATGGTGGCTGACGCATTGAAGGTCATCGGCAAATGAAAGCGCTGCCGGTTCGCGTCGTCATACCCGATACCGGCGTGTTGATCTCGCTGGCACACGGGCAGTTGCTCGACCTGTTGTTCAGCTTCACGGACGACGTGCGCCTGACCGTGACCGATGTGGTCGAGTACGAAGCCACGCGGCGCACGGACCTGGTTGACGCTAACCTTATCCGGAAATTTCTCAAAACGCGCGCCGGCCGCATCACGGTCGATGCCACAGGATTTCATGAGTTGCTCGCGCAGGCGCGTGCGAATCCGGCGATTGCGCTGCCGAAGAATATCGGCGAGATTTCCATCTATGGCTACATCAACGACATCCGCCAGGATGCGCCCGGTGTGCCGGTGCTGGTGTTGTTCGAGGACGAGTGGTTCTTGAAGAATCAGACGATGCGGCCGCGCAATACGCATCTGCTGTCATTGGCCGCGTTTCTGAAAATGCTGGAGAAGGTCATTGCGGGTTTTCGTTTTGAAGATGCCATGGCGCGCATTCGCCATACGCGGCCGGGCGTCAATGCGGCGGAGCGGGACATCGCCGCGAGCAGCAAAACGGTGTGGAAAGGCACGTTGCGCAAGCGCTAGACCTGCCGGCACCGCCGGAGTCAGAGTCGGTATGCAAGAAAACGATGAGACGAAAACGGTCAACGGTAAGGAAAGGCGAACGATGCTATAACCCGTGCGCCATTGCATTGGCGTCGTCCCACCATTTTTTCATTCAGGAAAAGTCATGACCATCTCCATGTACCAGGCCAGCGTGCCGCGCTTCGTCAACATCCTCGGCAATCTGTCGGGCATTCTCGACAAGGCGCAAGCCCATGTCGATGCCAAAAAACTCGACGAGACGGTGCTCACGGGCTTTCGCATGTACCCCGACATGTTTCCGATGCGCCGGCAAGTGCAGATCGCCTGCGACACGGCCGAAGGCGTGGTGGCGCGTCTGGCCGGAGTGGCGATTCCGGCGCATGACGACAGCGAGAAGACCTTGGCCGAACTGAAGGGCCGCGTCGCCGCTGCGAAGGCCTTCGTGCAGGCGCTGACCCCGGCGCAGATCGACGGCACCGAAGACAAGGCCATCGTCACCAAGCGCGGCGACAAGGAAACGCACTACACCGGCATGCAGTTTTTGCTCGGTCATGCGGTGCCGAATTTTTACTTTCATATCTCCACTGCCTACAACATCCTGCGTCACAACGGCGTCGAGATTGGCAAGCGGGATTTTTTGGGCAAGCCTTGAGGATGTCTGGCGGCGCCTTCCGGGAAACGGATTGCACCAAAGGGTCACAGGGATGGTTGCCCTAAGACCGTTGTCTGCCAAGGGTTTTCGTGGGATTGACGGTTTAGGGTCATTTGGTTTTAATAACTATTACCACTTTCCAGGACCCACGCCATGCCTACGAGTGTTGCTCTCAGTTCCCATTTCGACACGTTTATCGAAGCCCAAGTCAAATCCGGGCGTCACAACAACGCCAGTGAAGTGGTGGGTGCAGGCTTGCGTCTGCTCGAAGATCAGAATGCGCGCGCCACACTGCAACGCGAGGAATTGCGCGCGGCGATTGCGGCGGGGCTGGCAAGCGGGCCGGGGAAATCCGCTGATGTGATGTTTGACCGCCTGGACGCGAAGTACCCCAAGATGACCGGCATGCAGCCGGGCAAGCATGCAGGCAAGCGCACTGCCTGATGTACATCGTCATTTCCCCGCTCGCCGAGCGGAACTTTACTGATCCGGCAACTTGAAACCAAAATGTCAAGCAGTCAGCCCGGAAGATATTTGCATGGCGATAAAAATTCTGATAATTTCCCAACTCTGATTGAACTTGAGTTTTGTTTTTTCTGCGCATCTTCCGCCGTCCAACAACACAAGGAGAATTTCTTGAAAGCCATTTTGTTTGCATCGGCGATAGCCATCGTCACCCCCCCCCGCGTTAGCGCAAAGCAATCTCGGTGAACTGCTCGATCAGGGAGCGAAAAAATTGTCGAAGGAGGAATGGATCGCGTCAATTCCCAAGACCCACACCGGACTCACTCCCAGTGGCCGAGCGGATATCAATTTGACATATAAGACTGACGGCACTTTGGCAGGCAATGCACAGGCCACCTCCAGCGGGTCATCAAGCGGAATATCAGGAACATGGACCGTTGATGATTCTGGAAAAGTTTGTATCAAGGAGATATTCCACGCATGGAATCAGACCTATGAAGCATGCGGCTTTTCGTTCAGACTGGGGGAGCAAAATTGGGCGAGCCGCTCGGACACGGATCGCTCGGCCGGCGTCGCCAAGGTCAATTACAAAAAGTGATTGCAGATTACGAGGGGCCGAGAGGCGCGCGGGAGAGCAGACTGTTTGTACCGGCGTGGCGTTGTTGATGTTCAGCTCAGATTGGCGATGCGCTGCAGTTTGGCTTGCAGATCGGGCAGACGCTCCTGGCTCGCGGCGTCACCCGGCGGGTGGCCCGGCAGAGCTTCCAGAAATGCGGGTGCCGCGAGCAAGCGTATCGCCCAATCCCGCAGATAGGCGCGCAAATCCGGATCGCTTTGCTGGCATTCGATGATCAGAGCTTCACGGCCGTCCAGCACCGAAAGCAAATCGCCCAGATCGTGACTGAACAGGTAATCGCCGTTGCCGCACCCGGCGAACGCTTCCAGCTTCGTCGCGATAAAAGCCGAGGCCTGCACGAGCCGGATGACGAGTCCGCTCGGTAGTGCAGTCTGCGTTGCTGTTTCCATCGCGAGCGGATACCAGCGATTTGAGAAGCCGAGAATCTTTTCCAGCGTCGGCATCACGTCCACTGCGACCTTGTCCACGCGCCAACGGCACACCGGTGCGTCCGCGCTCATGTCGTGCGCGAAGCCTTGTTTGGTGAATGCTTTTTCGATGCGGTGATAGTCCACCAACGCCAATGCCTTGACGATCAGGTCAACATCTTCGGTCGGGCGAATCGCCAGCGATGCCGGATCAGTGATCAACAGGCCCGCCACGGCACCACCGACAAACACGAGGTCTTCGCGCAACTTTTCGCCCAGCCGCTTGGCGACCAACTCCAGCAGCACTACATTGGGGTCGTCTGGGTTCATGCGCGGGTTTGTGCCAGCCGATCTTCAAGCATCTGCGTGGCGAGCGCGCGTTCACGCATGCTACCGCCGCGAATCGCGTCGAACAGGACCAGCAGTTCGTACAGCGCGGGATTGCGGCCCGCTGCATCGGGCACCGTGGGGTAGAGGGGGTAGAACGCAACGCCACGGACCTGGCCGTTTTTATGCGGCCAGATCGGCGCGGGATCGTTGACCGGTTGAATGATCTTGTCTTTTAACGGGGCTGCAGCGTAGCCGGTGGGCATGCCGCGTGTCGCTTCGCCGCGCGTTGGCGGAAACGCATAACGCGCGCCATGCAAGATGAATAGCTTTAGCGCCTCGCGCACGACAAAAGCTTTACCGCTTTGATCCTTGCGGGCCAATTGTGCGATGGCAGCGCGCCCCAGCCCGGCGTGCACTTCGGAAGCCGTGAGACTCAACTCCTGCGCGAGTGCGGCATAGGTGGGCGGTGCACCAGACTCAAGCGAGAGCCGCAGCAAGACCACCACGTCCTGCGGACGCAGAACAATTTGTGGATTGGATTTTGCATGGTACATGCCCCCACCCTTTATTCGCTATTTGCAAATAGCGAATATGCAACATTAATTTAATAAAATCAATTACTTAATGATACATTCGATATGCATACAGCATATGTTGGGCTGTGTTCCCCCGGGGCGCGTGCGTCAAATCTCAGGCCACTGCCCCGACAAACAGCTTGTCATACGCCGCCAGCAGCGTC
>JANLTL010000091.1:0-16971 GCA_031362905.1 Burkholderiales bacterium
ACTGCGCCATCGCGCGGCTGCAATTCGCGCGTGTAGTCCTCTTTCGGGCGCTCCAGCGAGGTCGAATCGCGTGCATCGAACCCGGCCATGACGTTGAGCATCAGCGCGAGGTCTTCGGCTGACTTGGCCATTGGCCCGCCCTGGTCAAGAGACGACGCAAACGCGATCATGCCGTAGCGCGATACCACACCGTAAGTGGGCTTGAGGCCGGAGATGCCACACAGTGCGGCGGGCTGGCGAATCGATCCGCCCGTGTCGGTGCCGGTCGCCATCGGCGCGAGGCGTGCAGCGAGCGCTGCGGCCGAGCCGCCCGATGAACCACCGGGTACGGCCTTCATATCCCACGGGTTCTTGACGCTGCCGAAAAACGAAGTCTCGTTGGACGAGCCCATCGCAAACTCGTCCATGTTGGTCTTGCCGAGCGTCACTGCGCCTGCTGCGTTGAATTGCTCGACCACGTGCGCGTCGAACGGGCTGACGTAGTTTTCGAGCATGTGCGAGGCACAGGTAGTGCGGATGTTGCGCGTGACAAAAATGTCCTTGTGCGCGAGCGGAATACCGGTGAGGGGGGCGGCAGCCATGTTCGCTCCCGCTGCCATGTTCGCGCGTGCCGCGGCCAGACGCGTGTCAGCCGCGGCGGCTTGGGCGAGCGCACCGGCGCGGTCAACCGTGATGAAGGCATTCAACTCGCGATTGCGCGCGTCGATGCGGTCGAGAAACAGCGTCGTCAATTCAACACTGGAGATCGCGCGCGTGGCGAGCGCAGTCGACAATTGGGTAAGGGTGGCGTTATGCATGGAGTTGCTGCTTGCGGTCTATCGCGGTCTGGGCGTGGTCCGGAGAGCGGCACCAGGAGCGGCTCTCCGGCCGCTAACCCGGATCAATCGGCCGCGCCGGTTGCGCTATTCAATCACCTTGGGTACGAGATACAGACCGCGCTCAACGCGCGCGCCGGCCGGTGCCTGATACGCATCACGATGATCGGACTCAGTGACCACATCCGCACGCAAACGCTGCGTCACATCAATGCCATGCGACATCGGTTCGATGCCATCGGTGTTGACCGCCTGCATCTCTTCGATAAGGCCGAAGACGCCGCCAAGCGACGTGAGCGTGGCAGCCGCATCGGCATCCGAAATCTCGATGCGGGCGAGGTGCGCAATGCGTTTGATGTCGTCGAGAGCGAGGGCCATGCGAGCGAGGGTTGGAATGTCTTGGAATGCCGGGTCAATAGCGGAGAGCAGGCTGGGGAGAAAATCGCTGATCTTGCCGACGGAAAAACCGGAGATGGTGTAAGTGTTCAAGCGGCTTCGCAAACTGGCACAAAACAACCCGCGCAGGAGCGAACCGCACATCAATCACACGTCAGGAACAGCGCAAATTATAAGGTAAAATCATTGATTAACTTTTCAGCAAATAGCGCTATTTCCCTCTGTGGCGCGGCGCATATCAGGCTCTTCATGTTCGGACTTTTTACCAAGTATTTTTCCAACGACCTCGCCATTGATCTTGGCACGGCGAACACGCTGATCTACGTGCGCGGCAAGGGCATTGTGCTCGACGAGCCATCGGTGGTGGCCATCCGTCAGGAAGGCGGCCCCAACGGCAAGAAGACCATTCAGGCGGTAGGACGCGAAGCCAAGATGATGCTCGGCAAGACGCCCGGCAACATCACGGCGATCCGCCCGATGAAAGACGGCGTGATTGCCGACTTTACCGTTACCGAGCAGATGCTCAAGCAGTTCATCAAGAAGGTGCACGAGTCGCGCTTGTTCTCGCCCTCGCCGCGCATCATCATTTGCGTGCCTTGCGGTTCAACCCAGGTGGAGCGGCGTGCGATTCGCGAGTCGGCACTCGGTGCAGGTGCATCGAAGGTGTACCTGATCGAAGAGCCGATGGCGGCCGCAATCGGCGCTGATTTGCCGGTGTCGGATGCGACCGGTTCCATGGTGGTCGACATCGGCGGCGGCACTACCGAGGTCGGCGTCATTTCGCTCGGCGGCATGGTGTACGCCGGCAGCGTGCGCGTCGGCGGCGACAAGTTTGACGAGGCCATCATCAATTACATCCGCCGCAATTACGGCATGTTGATTGGTGAAACCACTGCCGAGAGCATCAAGAAGCAGATCGGTTCGGCCTTCCCCGGCTCCGAAGTCAAGGAAATGGAAGTCAAGGGGCGCAACCTTGCCGAGGGTATTCCGCGCTCGTTCACGATTTCGTCCAACGAGATTCTCGAAGCGCTGACTGACCCGCTGAACTCGATTGTGTCGGCGGTCAAATCGGCGCTCGAGCAGACCCCCCCGGAACTTGGCGCTGACATCGCCGAAAAAGGCATGGTGCTGACCGGCGGCGGCGCGCTGTTGCGCGATCTCGACCGTTTGCTGATGGAAGAAACCGGCCTGCCCGTGATTGTCGCGGAGGATCCGCTTACCTGCGTGGTGCGCGGCTCCGGCATTGCACTCGAGCGCATGGAGAAGCTCGGCGCGATCTTCACGGACGACTGAGCGGCGCGCTGCCCGGAGCAGCGATAATGACCGCCCCCCGCGCTGCCCACTGAAGCGCCCGCCAATCGTTCATGGAATACCACCCGCCGCCGTTTTTTCGCCAAGGGCCCTCGGCCTTGGCGCGCCTGGTTGCGTTCGCCGCCTTGTCACTGCTGTTACTGGTGCTCGATGCACGCTTCAAGCTGCTCGAGCGCGGGCGCCTTGTGCTCGCCACCGTGCTCTATCCGCTGCAGCGGGCAGCCCATGCGCCGGGTGACGCCGCCTCCAGCGCCACCCGCTTTGCCGCCGACCAGCGCAGCTTGATCGCCGAAAACACGCGCCTCAAACTGGCGCAGCTCGACGCCGCCAAGGGTCAGTTGCGCAGCGCCCACCTCGAATCGGAAAATGCCCATCTGCGCGGCCTGCTGGTGATGCGCGAGCGCCTCCCGGTGCAGGCGGTGGCGGCCGAATTGCTGTACGACGCGCGCGATCCGTTCACGCGCAAAGTGGTGATCGACAAGGGTCTGTCGCAAGGCGTCAAGGGCGGCATGGTGGTGATGGATGCGACTGGCGTGATTGGGCAAGTCACACGTGCCTATCCGTTTTTGGCGGAAGTCTCCCTGCTCACCGACAAGAATCAGGCGATCCCGGTGCAGGTATTGCGCAACGGCCTGCGTGCGGTTGCCTACGGCGGCGCAGCGGCTGCGGTGCCAAGCGCGACCGCAGGGGCGGTGACGCCAGCGGATGCGCGTGAAGCGCGCGTGATGGAGCTGCGCTTTCTGGCCGCCAATGCCGATGTCCGGGAAGGCGATGTGCTGGTCACCTCCGGCATTGACGGCACTTACCTGCCAGGCCTGCCGGTGGCGACGGTGGCGCGCATCGAGCGTGAGGCGGGGTATGCGTTCGCAAAAATTGTCTGCGTGCCCAGTGCCGGTATCGACCGCTTCACCCAGGTGCTGGTGCTGACGACCGAGATCAAGACGCCGCCGCCGCCGGCCGATGATGGCGAAGAGAAAGCGGTCAAAACCAAACGCAAAAAGCCGCGTGTCGAGCGCCAGGGGGGGGCGGGGCAGGATGCATCGACCAATGCCACATCACGCTAACGCCGCGGCCATGTGCGCGACGCCATCCTTAGCCCTTGCCTGGCGGCCATTGCTGCCGACAGACTGCCGCCGATGAGTGCTTGCGCCTCGTCGTAAATTCCCATGCCCGCTCCCAGCGCTCCGCAGCAATACATCCTCCTGCCGGTGAACCCGTGGTTCATTGCGTTTACCCTGGTGGCCGCGTTGATGCTTAACCTGTTGCCGTTGCCGCCGCTGGCGAGCCGCGCGCCATGGTTGCTGGCGCTACCTGACTGGGTCGCGCTCACACTGGTGTTCTGGAGCATCCATCAGCCGCGCCGCGTTGGCCTCACGATTGCCTGGATCCTGGGGCTGATCATTGATATCAATCACGCCAGTTTGCTGGGTGAACATGCCCTCGCTTATGCCACCCTCTCTTACTGTGCGATTACCCTGCACCGGCGCGTGCGCTGGTTTGGCGCTACCGGCCAGATTGCCCATGTGCTGCCATTGCTGCTGGGCGCGCAGGCGGTGATCCTGATCATACGGCTCGCCGCTGGTGATGCGTTTCCCGGGTGGCTGTATTTCTCGGCGAGCTTCGTCGCGATTGCGTTGTGGCCGCTGGTGACGCTGCTGTTTCTGGCGCCCCAGCGCCGCCCGGTCGGGCAGGATGAAAACCGGCCGATTTGAATACGTCGTGGCGAATGCTTCGCGGAGAATGGCTCCTGGAGCGCTTCTCCACGAAGCCTAAGCCTGCCCCAGCACTTCCTTGGCAGCGCGCAGGCCCGACCACCATGCGCCATGCACGCTCGCCGGATCATCACGGTGGGTCGCTTCCCCGGCAAAGAACAGCGTGTTCGACACCGGTTCCCCGAGGGTGACGCGGTCATCCGCGTCGGCGCCGATACCGAGGTAGGAGTACGAACCACCGGCCCACGGGTCAGCGCCCCAGCGCGACACGCGCAGTTCGAGCGCTGCGGGCAAGCCTTGCCGGCGTGACGCGCGCAGGCGCGCGAAAATGGCGGCACGCACCACATCGTCGCTCATGCGTTCGATGTCGCGCGCGCGGGTGCCTGAGGTAAACCCAAGGAGCGCCGCCTGGCCGGTGTAGCGCTGCAGGTTGAGCCAGGCATAGAAGAGCGGTGGCGGGTCTGCATACGCTGCCAGAAACTCCACGCTGGTGTCCCAAAATGGCTCGGCAAAACGCACGTAGGCTTTGTTGAGCAGTCCCATCGGCAGGAGCTTGGCAGCCGCGATTTTCTCTGGCGGCAGCGCCGGCGCAAACTCGATCGCGCCCTTTGCCAGCAGGCCCACCGGTATCGTCACGATGACCGCGTCGGCCTCGTGGCTGCGCTGCAGCGTGTCAACGCGCACCTGGCCGGCACGCCACTCGATGCGGCGCACCGGATCATTGAGGCGAATGTCGAGATCCAGCGCCAACAGATTGGTCAATTGATCCATGCCGCCGAGAACGAAGCGGTCGTCGCTGGGCAACAGGGTGTTCTGGTCCTGGGTATCGGACTCATCGAGCAAGGCGGCGAAGCCGACTTCTTCAAGCGGTGCGGCCAGATTCGATTCGAGCACCCAGCGCTGCAGCGTGACCAGACTGCGGTCCGCCGGCCCATTCACCGCTTCGATGCGCTTGACGGCAGCATTGAACACGTCGGCCACCGAGAGTTGCCGCGACCCGTTGTGCGCGGCATCAGCCGCCAGTGATTCAATCACGGCCCACAGCCCGGCTGACCCCATCTCACCGGAAAACAACTGCGCAAACCGCAGCACATCGCTGCGCGGCAGCACCTGGGTTGAGGCGCCCCCGCGCACGGCAAAGCGCAGGTTGCCGTAGTCGGTCACCCGCGTCGCAATATTGGCCCCCGCTGCCAGGGGTTTGAGCGGATTTTGCGGCCCGGCGTGCAGCCACGACGGGCCGAGGTCGAAGCTCTGACCGTGGCTGTCGCGCTCGGAGAGTACGCGCCCGCCGGTGCGATTGCGCGCTTCGAGCACGGTGACCTGCCAGCCTGACTGGCGCAGGGCGCGCGCGGCGGACAAGCCGGCGAAACCCGCGCCGATTACCAGCACGCGCCCGGTGCTGCCGCGCAGGCCCGGCGGCGCCGCGCAGCCGGCCGCCAGTGCACCAATGGCGGCGATGAAGGCACGGCGGCGTGTGGCAGAGGGCTTCATCGGGATTCGTTGCTGCGGGTGATGCGCGGCGCGTTCACATGGGAACTAGCAAAAAAGGGAACTAGCAAAAAAGGGAACTAGTAAAAAAGGGAGCTAGCAAAAAATGGAAGCTAGCAAAGTCGGAACTGGTGTAGTTGGTGCAGGGTAGTCGACTATTTGCTGCCTGTCTGTGACAAATTGCCGCAAAGCGTAACGCGCGACTGCAGGTGCATTGACGAGCGCGGCGTCAAGCAAAGCCCTTCAATCAGTCTGCCGCCGCACCACCAGCACGGCATTATTGCCGCCGAACCCGAACGAATTGGACATGGCAATGCGCGCATCGGGCATGGCGCGGGCAAGCAGGGGCACGTAATCGAGGTCGCAGGCTGCATCCGGGTGCCACAGGTGGGCGGTCGGTGGCGCACGTTGCGCGCGCAGCGCGAGCAACGCGGCGATGCATTCGAGTGCGCCGGCCGCGCCCATCAGGTGACCATGCAGCGCCTTGGTGGCGCTGACCGGAATGCGTGGCGCATGGCTGCCAAACACGCTGTGGATGGCCTGCGTCTCGCTCAAGTCGCCGACCTTGGTGCCGGTGCCATGCGCATTAATGTGATCGATCTGCTCCGGGGCGAGGCCCGCTTCGGCGAGCGCGAGACGCATTGCGCGCGCTTGCCCGCCGGCGTCAGGCTGGGTGATATGGCCGGCGTCGGTGGTGTTGCCGTACCCGACAATCTCGCCGAGGATGGTGGCGCCGCGCGCCAGCGCCGCTTCACGTTCTTCGAGCACCAGTGCAGCTGCCCCTTCGCCCAGTAAAAAGCCGTTGCGGTCGGCTGCGAACGGGCGGCAAGCGGTGGCGGGATCAAGCTCGCTGCCGCTGTTCAGCGCTGGCGCCAGGGCCGGCGTGGACGGGGCTGCAGGGACGGCCGTGGCCGATTGGGCTGGATGTGCCGGAACGCCCACCGTACCGCGACCCACACGTGCCAGCGTGCCGAGCGACTCCCAGGCCTTCATCACGCCTTCACTGAGCAGCGCTTCGGAACCGCCCGCGATGGCGGTTTTGACCAGACCAAAACGCACCGCGCGAAACGCTTCGCCAATCGCCACCGCCGACGAAGAACACGCTGAAGAATAGGTGTAGCTCGGCCCGCGAATATTGAGATCAATCGCGATCTGCCCGGTGGCGGCATTGTTCATCACCATCACGATGGTGGCCGGACGCAGGCGCGCAGCGTGGGCGATCAGCAACTCGTGGTAGGCCGCATCAAGGGCATGCGCGCCGCCCATGCCGGTGCTCCAGTAGAGACCGGTTTGCTCGGCCGCTGCGTCGTCAAATGCCGTGTGTGCGATCGTTTCGTTGGCTAGCGCGGCGCGGCGCAGTCCGGCCCCGCTTACCGCCTGGCGCGCGGCGAGCAGCGCCAGCAGGGTGACGCGATCCATGCTGTTGCGGCGGATTTTGGGAATCGACGATTCGACATCCCCTTGCACAATGCCGGCATAGGGCGTTGCCAGCGCATCCGCCCACGAAGGTGCCATGCGACCGAGGCCGCTGCGGCCGTGGATCAGCGCGTCAAAAAAAAGCCCTGGGTCATTGCCGAGTGGCGAAATGACGCCGATGCCGGTGATGACAACCCGCTTCACGCGGCGGTGGCAGCCTTGGCCGCGAGCAGGCGGTCCACTTCGGAAGCGATATCGGCGACGGTGTCGACCGGGGCCGGGTCGCTGTTGAGGTCGAGACCAAAACGCTCTTCGAGCTTGAACAGAAACTCGATGGTGGCGAGGGAATCGACGCCGAGATCCACCAGCTTGGCCTCCGGCTGCAAGCGTTCAATGGCCAGATCAAACTCGGCGGCGAGCATTTCCTGGACGGTGGCGAGAGTGGTCATGGCGTAGAGCAAACGGGGCAAAAAGCCGTTGAAAAAAAGTCAGCGGAGCGCGAGGCGCGATTTTACACGCTACCGGAGTGCGCCCGCGCCTGGCCGGCAACTGAAAAGGTTAAATCTTGTGACGCCACAAGCGCTTGGTGGGCGCTTGCGGCGGACCACAGACGCTACTTGAAATCGGCCAGCATTTGCTCGGCAATGGTGGCCGATTCGGAGGTGGCTGCGCACACGTCGGCATAGTGTGCAAATGGTGGTGGCGGGGCAATCCCTTCGTCGATCAGGTGCTCGTTGCGGAAGGTCATGTTGAGGGCGGCAAACTGGCCGTAGAGACGGATCGCGCGTTCCATGATGCGTGGGTGGCACGGCCCGAGCCGCGCCTGATACTGGCCGCGCATGGCCGACAACTCCTCGATCGACGCCTGTTTGTAGCGCTCCAGTACCGGCAGCGTGCCGCGCCCGCGCGCCATGGCGATGTCGAGTTCGCTGAAAATGGATGCATGTTCGGGGCCGGCCGCGAGGTGGTAGAACGAATGCTTCAACACCGGTTTGGTGGCCAGCGCGACCAGCGCTTGCGCGGTCCAGTCGACCGGCACGACATCAATGCGGTCAGCAGGCGCTACGGTGAAGCGCTCCAGCAGCTGCGCCGTGCGAAACACCCAGTAGATGCTCGCTGACGGGCGTGTGCCGAGACGGCTGTGGCCGACCACGATGGTCGGGCGCGCCTGCACCAGCGGCAGCAGCGGCAGCTCGCGCTTCATGCGCTCTTCGATCAGGATCTTGGTTTCGGTATACGGCACCAGATGCCGTATCGGGCCGCCCGGCTGCCAGTCTTCCGGCACCGGATTGGGCGCGTCGGGGCCGACGCACATGGCGGTGCCGACATGGACGAAGCGTTGCAGGCGTGCCGTCTCCGACAGGCGCTTGGCAAACGCGAAGGTGCCGTCCATGTTGATCGGCCACAGCAGGGGATGATTGGAAAACGTGGCGATGGCGGCGCAGTTGATCAGATGCGTGACCTCGGCCATCGCCGCATCCTGAAAAATCGCGTCGGGGTCACGCAAGTCACCCAGTATGACTTGCGATGCACGCACCCGCTCCTGCTGCGCGGCGGGTACTTCGAAGCGTGCCAGCGTTGCGCGCAGGCGTGCGGCACCTTCTTCGCGCGTTGCCGCACGCACCAGAAAGCGTGTGTCATCCCAAAATGGTGAGCCGGCCAGTTCAGCAGTGATTGCGCCGCCCAGAAAGCCGGTGCCGCCGGTCAGTAGCAGGCGCATCGGCGTGGTGGCCGTGCCGGCAACGGGATTCGCGGCAGCGACCGTAGCCGAAGCCAAAGAGTGAGGAGAGTGGGACAACGCGAGTGCGCGCGAATGCGCAGTGACCAGTGACGAGTGAATCAGTGACAGCAGGGGCGCGAATTATAGCCGCGCACACTGGCCTAGCGTCTAAAATCGGCACGATGAATCTGCCCCGGAGCCGCCGCCTGTTTCGCGCTGCCGACACGCCGCTGCCTTCCGGCCCGGGCGGGGCCGAACTCAAGAACGCCGAGCAGGAACTGCAGGCGTTTCGCGCGCGCCTGATCTTTGCCGGCGCCGCCGTGATGGTGTGCTTTGCGCTGCTGGTTGCGCGTTTCGTGCTGTTGCAGTGGGTCAAGTACGACGAGTACCAGTCGGCGGCTGAGGACAACCGCATTTCGGTGCTGCCGATCGTGCCCAACCGCGGGCTGATCCTCGACCGCAACGGTGTCGTGCTGGCGCGCAATTACTCGGCGTATACCCTCGAGATCACGCCGTCCAAAGTGACCGACCTCGAAGAGACCATCAATGAGCTGGCCAAGCTGATCGAGGTGCAGGCGAAAGACCGCAAACGTTTTCAGAAGCTCATGGCTGAGTCGAAAAACTTTGACTCGCTGCCGATTCGCACGCGCCTCACCGACGAGGAAGTCGCGCGTTTCGCGGCAAACCGCTGGCGCTTTGTGGGGGTTGACATCAAGGCGCGCCTGTTCCGCCAATATCCGCTGGGCGAGCTCGCCTCGCATGTCGTCGGCTTCATCGGCCGCATCAGCGAAAAGGATGTGGAGCAGATCGAGGCACGCGGCCTCGAAGCCAACTACAAGGGCTCGGAGCACATGGGCAAGATCGGCATCGAGCAAAGCTACGAGAAGGAACTGCACGGCACCACCGGCTTTGAGCAGGTCGAGGTCGATGCCGGCGGGCGCGCTGTGCGTACCCTCGCGCGCACCGCGCCGATTTCGGGCAACAACCTCACGTTGTCGATCGACATCGAGTTGCAGCGCATCGCCGAAGAAGCGCTGGGGGACCGCAAAGGTGCGGTGGTGGCGATCGAGCCGTCCACCGGCGAGGTGCTGGCATTTGCCAGCCGCCCTGGGTTTGATCCCAATTTGTTTGTCGATGGCATCGACACCGCCAACTGGGACGCCTACAACACCTCGCCCGACAAACCCCTGCTCAACCGCCCGCTGCGTGGCACCTATCCGCCCGGCTCGACCTTCAAACCCTTCATGGCGCTCGCCGCGCTCACCATGGGCAAGCGGCGCCCGGAGCAGACCATCAGCGACCCGGGCTATTTCATGTTCGGCAGCCACCGCTTTCGCGACGACAAGGTGGGAGGGCACGGTATCGTCGACATGCACAAGTCGATCGTGCATTCGTGCGACACCTATTACTACATACTCGCCAACGACATGGGCATCGACAACATCGCCAGGTATCTCGGGCCGATGGGCTTCGGCGGCCTGACCGGCATCGATATCGAAGGCGAAGTGCCGGGCATCCTGCCGTCGACTGCGTGGAAAGCCGCGCGCTTCAAAAAGCCCGAGCAGCAACGCTGGTACCCCGGCGAAACCATATCGATCGGGATTGGCCAGGGCTACAACGCCTACACGCCGTTGCAACTTGCCCATGCCACCGCGACGCTCGCCAATGACGGCAGGGTCAAAGTGCCGCATCTGGTGCGCACCATTCAGGATGCGCGCACCGGCGCTGTGCGCAATGTCAATCCGCCGATCCCCCTTGACAAGGCCGGCCGGCCGGCGCGCCCGGCTGACCTTGGCTACAAGCCCGAACACATCGCCGTCATCAAGCGGGCGCTGGAGGAAGTGCCGATCGCGGGCACCTCGGCGCGCGCCTTCGCCGGCGCCGGTTATGTGAGCGCGGGCAAGACCGGCACCGCGCAGGTGTTCACGGTGAAGCAGGGCGAGAAGTACGACGCCAAGCGGGTGGCAGAACACCTGCGCGACCACGCCTGGTACATGGCCTACGCGCCGGCTGACAAGCCCACGATTGCGATTGCCGTGCTGGTGGAAAACGGCGGCTTCGGCTCGCAATCGGCCGCGCCGATCGCGCGCATGGTGTTCGACTACGCACTGCTCGGCAAGAAGCCGGTCAAGCCCGGGCCTGCGCCGTTCCTCGCGCCCAAGGCCGGCGCTGCGGATGACGAAGAGGGAGACTGAGGCGTGATCAGGCGCGCAGCCCGCTTCCTCTTTGGCGATCTCGACGGCAGCCTGATGATCGTGGTGGCCTGCCTGGTGTTGTTCGGCCTCACCGCCCTGTTTTCCGCCACCTACGATTCACCGGCGCGTTTCTACGACCAGTTGCGCAACATCGGTGTGGCCTTGCTCATCATGTGGATTGCCGCCCACATTCCGCCGCAGACGCTGATGCGTGCCGCCGTGCCGGTGTATCTGATCGGCGTGGCATTGCTGATTGCAGTGTTTGCATTTGGTGTGACCAAGAAGGGTGCGCAGCGCTGGCTCAGCCTCGGCGTCATGGTGATTCAACCCTCCGAGATCATGAAGATCGCGATGCCGCTGATGATTGCCTGGTACTTCCATCGCCACGAAGCGCTGGTGCGCGTGCGTGATTACGCTGCCGCTGCGGCGCTGCTGCTGGTGCCGGTGCTGCTGATTGCCCGGCAGCCTGATTTGGGTACGGCGATACTCGTCCTCGCGGCCGGCCTGTATGTCATCTTTTTTGCCGGACTGTCGTGGAAGCTGATCGTGCCGGTGCTGGTGGCCGGCGTGCTCGCCACCGGCAGTCTGATTTATTTTGAAGATGATGCATGTCGGCCCGGCGTGTCGTGGCCGGGGTTGAAGGACTATCAGAAGAACCGCATCTGTACCCTGCTGGACCCCACCACCGACCCGCTCGGCAAAGGCTTTCACACGATTCAATCGACCATTGCGGTCGGCAGTGGCGGCCTCACCGGCAAAGGCTGGTTGAAGGGCACCCAGACGCACCTGGAATTCCTTCCCGAGCGCCATACCGATTTCATTTTTGCGGTGTACGCCGAAGAGTTTGGCCTGCTTGGCAACCTCGTGCTGCTGCTGCTCTACAGCTGGCTGATCCTGCGCGGATTGATGATAGCGGCGCACGCACCCACCTTTTTTGCGCGCCTGCTCGCCGGCGCGATCACCATGATTTTCTTCACTTACGCATTCGTCAATCTCGGCATGGTGAGCGGCATCTTGCCGGTGGTGGGGGTGCCGCTGCCGTTCGTGAGTTACGGCGGCACGGCACTGGTCACCCTGTTTCTCGGCATCGGCATCCTGATGAGCATTCAAAAGCACCGCAAACTGGTGCAGACTTAGAAGCCATGACTTCGCCCGCTACCCCCTCACCGGCAATGCCGCCCGATTTCACCGCGTCGGTCACGGCCTTCGTCAACCACGTGCTCGGCCAGCACGCGTGGGCGCGCGCGCGCCTGCGCGCGTGTGCCATGCGCACGGTGAAAGTGTGTGTGCTGCCGTTTGTTTTCGACTGGGCCATCACGCCAGAAGGCTTGGTGGGAGCCATTGCTGGCGAGCGAGCTACGAAGAGTGGCTCCCACCAAGGCTTGCAGACGGGTGGTCAGGCGCCATCTGCTGCCGACGTCACCCTCACTCTGCCGCTGGCGCTGCTACCGCAATTCGCCTTCGATGCCGATGCCGCCATGAAAAGCGTGCGCATCGAGGGCGACGCCGAGTTGGCGCAAGTGCTGGGCCAACTCGCGCGCGAAGTGCGCTGGGACGCCGAAGACGATCTTGCCCGCCTCACCGGTGGCGCCGCGGCACACAGTTTGATGCAGGGCGCAAAGTCCTTGCGCGCCTATGCAAAAGATGCCTCACAACGCTGGCAGGAAACCGTCAGCGCCTTCCTGCTCGACGAAGACCCTACGCTGGTGCGGCGTAGCGCGGGCGAGCAGTTCGCGCGCGATGTCAGCACCCTGCGGGATGACGCCGCACGGCTGGAGAAGCGCCTGGAGCAGCTCGAAGCGGGTGCGCGCGGCAACGCAGGCAGCCGCGCCTGAACCTGGGCGGGCAAGCAACCGGTTGGAGCGTGCCGCCAGCACTCGTATCGAGCAATACCTTCATGCAGCGTGTTTGCTTGGGGCCCTCTCTCAAAAGTACCTGACACCCAGGCCAATCTGGGCGCGCCTCCAATCCCCACCCTAAAACGCCCGCGCCAGGATGTTGTGCGTGTTGATGCCGAAACCGGCAACCACCCAGAGTCGCGCTGAGACAAGCCTACCAATGCGGAGGAGGGACCTCGTTCAATCCAAAGTCACCTTGAGAGACAACTACTCAAGCCGCCATCAACACCCGCATGGCACCACGGCGCCTGCCATGAACCGGGCGAATCAAAAACTCCACGTCATAACCGAGTGCGTTGAAGAACTCCATCAACTTCTCGGAAGAAAAATTGTCGAGCCTGTAGTTCACCAGCGCCGAAACATTGGGCTGGGCGATGCCAAGCCGCCGCGCGACGTCGGCCTGTTTGAGCCCGCGCTCGCGAATGTGCGCGTTCAGGCGCATGGCGAGCGCCAGCTTGGTATTGAGTTCTCCGGCGCCGGGCAGGGCCAGGTCGGCAAAGACGTTTCCCGACCCGCGCTCGAACGCCACACTTTGTTGGCCAGCGTCAATCTTCTTTGCCATAGTGCGCCTCGTAGTGTTGTGCCGCCGCCTGCAGGCGTTTGCGAACCAAGTCAATACCGGTTTGTGCCGTGCGAATTCCGCTTGGTGACTTCTTCTGAAAGCAGTGAAGTACATACACTGCCTGTGCAAACCTCACGGTGTAAACCGCGCGATACGCGTTGCCTTCGAACGACTCCACAAACTCAAATACCCCCGGCCCCTGGCCTATCCAGTGCTTGGCGTCCGGATGCTTGCCACCCAATTGCGCAAGGCCAAGCGCGTAACCGACATTGCGCCGCGCGCCTTGAGGGAAGGCCAGCAAATCCCTCTTTGCGGAACTGGCCCATTCGACCGGTTTTTGCGAAAGTGCCGGCATCGACATGACGATAGTTTATATGAAAACCTATATGCACCCCACAGAGCGCGAGCGCATATTCGCCATCATGCGTCACAACAACCACGGCATGGCGCAGATTGCCCACATGCTCACGCTGCTGCGGAAAGCAGCACGTCTGCTGCCCGACTACGCAGCATTTCAAGCTCTCTGCCGCGCCAGACTGCGCCAGGCATGGGGCAGCGACCGTCTCCAAAGTAGAAGTAATAGGGGAGACCACAATTATTCCCGCTATCGTAGCGATTCCCCGACCCTAGACTCTCCTCATGCCCCGCCGCGCGCGTCTCGCCCTCCCCGGCATTCCCTGGCACATCATCCAGCGCGGCAACAATCGCGCCGTCTGCTTTCATGGCGAAGAGGACTACCAGTTCTGCCTGCACTACCTGAATGAATTCTCTGGCAAATTCGCCTGCCGCATTCACGCCTACGCACTGATGACCAATCACGTGCATCTGTTGCTCACCCCCGAAAAAGCGGAGTCGGCAGGGTTGATGATGAAGCACCTGGGGCAGCGCTATGTGCAATACATCAACCGCACCTACCGACGCACTGGCACCCTCTGGGAAGGCCGCTTCCGCTCATGCCTGACGCAGACCGAAGACTACGTGCTGGCGTGTTATCGCTACATCGAGCTCAACCCGGTGCGCGCGGGCATGGTCATGAAGCCGCAAGACTATCGTTGGTCAAGTTACCACGCGAACGGACTGGGAAAAGCCGACACCATCGTTACCCCGCACGACGAATACACACGACTCGGGCGGAAGGAGGCTGAGCGGCGTGAGGCCTATCGCGCCTTGTTCCGGGCGCATGTTGATGACGCGCCGACGGATGAAATCCGGGATGCGACCAATGGCAACTTTGTACTGGGTGGCAAACGCTTTCAGTCGCAGATCGCCAAAGCGCTGGGCAGGCGGGTGACACGCGGTGTTGCCGGGCGGCCGGTGGAGAGTGCAGCAGAGCCGGACCAACGCCAAGGCGAATTGCTGTGAATAAACGTGGTCTGCCCCTAAGCGATTCCAAGCCATTCAAAAGCCGCTTGCGAGTAAACTTGCCGCTTGAATTGACCAAGGGAGCCAGCCATGTCGTTCGCCATTCGAGAACACACCTGCGTGAGCGCGGATCGCAGTGTACTGGTGCGGCATGAATCGCTGCCGCCGGGGGCCGCTGTCGAGGTGATCATCATGCTGGAGCAAACGCCTGCGGCAAACACGGCGGGCAGCTATTCTTTTCTCGACCGCGCGCAACAACTGAGCATCGATGCGCCAGCCGATTTTTCGACCTCTTACGAAGAAGCCATCGCCCCGCGACCCTGACACATGGCGCGCACCACGCTATTTGTCGACACCGGTTATGTCATCGCGCTGATCTCGCCGCGCGACCGCTTTCATGGCATCGCTGTTGAATGGGCCGCGCGGATCAAGCGCGACAGGATTCTGCTCGTCACCTCACGCGCTGTGCAGCTTGAATTCGGTGCGGCATTGTCGCGCGCGCCATATCGCGCCGTGGCCGTTGAATTGCTCGACGAGATGGAACGCGACCCTGAAATCGACATCGCACCGCTCCCGGAAGCGTTGTTCCAATCCGCACTGCAATTGTTCCGCGAGCGGGCTGACAAGGACTGGAGCCTGACCGATTGTGTGTCGTTCACGTTGATGCGGCAGCGTGCCATCACTGCCGCGCTGACCACCGATGCGCATTTCACCCAGGCCGGATTTGACGCGGTCTTGTTGAACTGACGGCGAGAGGGATCAGGCGGGCTTCGTTCCGGCCCTTGACTCCCAGGAATAATAGGGGACAGACCACGATTATTCCCGCGATCGTGGCGATTCCCCGACCTTAGGCTCCTTCCATGCCCCGCCGCGCGCGTCTCGCTCTCCCCGGCATCCCCTGGCACATCATCGAGCGCAGCGACAATCGCCCCGTCTGCTTTCATGGCGAAGAGGACTATCAGTTCTGCCTGCACTACCTGAATGAATTCTCCGGCAAATTCGGCTGCGCATTCACGCCTACGCGCGGATGACCAATTACGTCGAATACACACGACTCGGGCGGAAGGAGACTGAGCGGCGTGAGGCCTATCGCGCCTTGGTTCCGGGCGCATGTTGATGACACGCTGACCGATGAAATCCGGGATGCGACCAATGGCAACTTTGTGCCGGGCGGCAAACGCTTTCAGTCGCAGATCGCCAAAGCCTTGGGCAGGCGGGTAACGCGCGGTGTTGCCGGGCGGCCGGTGGAGAGTGCGGCAGAGCCGGACCAACGCCAAGGCGAGTTGCTGTGAATAAACGTGGTCTGTCCCTAATCCACTCTAATCCACCAATCCGCCCAATCCATTGCAATCCATTGCCGGTGCGGCGTAGTGCGGCCGAGCAGTTGGCGCGCCATGTCAGCATCCTGCGGGACGACACCGCGCGGCTGGAGGAGCGCGTGGAGCAGCTCGAAGCGCGAGCGCGCGGCAACCCAGGCACTCGCGCCTTAGCCTGGGCGCGCCTCCAACCCCCACCATAAAACGCCGGCGCCAGGATGTAAATATTTACCATCCTGAATGTAAATAGATCACAGACAGGCCGGCACTGTGCAGATTAGGATCGCCCGACGACCAGGCCCAGATCGCTAACTTGCCGCCGCCCGCCATCCTTCGTATGCGCCCTATCCGCAATTCAACGACGGTCCCAAGCTGCCACACAGGCTGTGTGATCAACCGTCAACCGCCTAAGGCGCCGGTGACATGAGCACCCTCTCCCGTCTGCGCCAGCAGTACACCCGCGTGATCAGGGTGGTCGGTGCAAGCGCGCGCCTGCGGCACGGCGCGCGCTTGCAGGGGCTCACACTCGCAGATGTGGCCGGCGACATCCTCACCTACCGCGATTTCTGCCTGCTCTGCCGCGAAGACATGCGCGATGCCTGGATCAACGACAGCGAGCACCGCACGCCGCGTACCACCGGCAACCGCGTTGACACCTGGGAGCGCCTCTATGGACACTGGTACGCCAGGCGCGGCAGCAGCGGCGAGCCGGCCGCCATCATGGTAAGAGCGCAAGACCGGCTCGGCACCTACACGGTCGAGCCCGCACCAGAGCGCGGC
>JANLTL010000092.1:0-10095 GCA_031362905.1 Burkholderiales bacterium
CGGTCTCCTTGTCGATATCGGCGAGCAACTCGTGGCCGATTTTCGACATGCGAATTTCGGTGTAACGCATCGCTGCCGGGTTATCGCCGTCGACCGAGCCGAAGTTGCCCTGGCCGTCAACCAGCATGTAGCGCAGCGAAAAATGCTGGGCCATGCGCACGATGGTGTCGTACACCGCAGTGTCGCCATGCGGGTGGTATTTACCGATCACGTCGCCGACAATACGCGCCGATTTCTTGTAGGCACGGTTCCAGTCATTGTTGAGCTCGTGCATCGCGAACAGCACGCGCCGGTGCACTGGCTTCAAGCCGTCGCGCACATCGGGCAGCGCCCTGCCCACGATCACGCTCATGGCGTAATCGAGATAGGAGCGGCGCATCTCCTCTTCGAGGCTGATCGGCAGGGTTTCGCGGGCGAAGGAGTCGGCAGGCAGGGTCACGGACGGGTCTTGTTGTTATGACTGCGGCAGGGCGAAGCGCTGGTCTGCTGGAGGCGTGTAAAAAGGGAGTGGTGCGGGGACCTGACGGTGCTCGGCAATATTCTTGAACTCGAACCCCTGAAACCGTTCCGCAACGCGCACTGAGTAGACATTTTCAAATCGGATTTCAACCAGAAATTTTAACATGCGGCACCTGCTCCATCAGGCTTGCGGTGGCGTGTTTGTGTTCTAATCCTGCTGACAAAAAATAATCGTTTCACACCCCGGAGAAGACGCATGAATGCCCCCCGCACCATTCTGATTCGCAGCACACTCACGGCAATGCTCGGCTTGGGAGCGACTTTGGGTACCGGCACAGTGGTCGCCCAATCGGTGAAGGACGCCTATGTGCAGGACGCCCGCGGTGTCATCGTGCGCAATTCGAATTTCGGTGACCCCAAAATCGGTAACCTGTGCTGGCGCACCGGTTACTGGACGCCAGCCCTTGCCGTCGCCGAATGTGACCCGGACATTGCGCCGCGCCCGGCCGCAGCGCCGCCCAAACCGGCTGCGGCACCGGTTGCCCCGCGCCCCGTCACTCCCGTGGTGCCGAAGCCGGTTCCAGCCGTCGTGCCGCGCAAGTGTGATTTTGTCGAGACGCTCGCCGCCGATGAGACTTTTGAATTCAACAAGTCGGCATTGCGCTCTTCCGCGAAAGCGCGCCTCGATGCGATCGTCGCGAAGTCGAAAACCTGTGCCAGCATCAAGCTCGCACTGGTGACCGGCCACACCGACCGCATCGGCTCGGCCGACTACAACCAGCGTCTTTCCGAATTGCGCGCAGCCGCTGTTGCGGGTTACCTTGGCTCGAAGGGCCTCGGGGGGGCGCAGATTGCCGGCGCCGGCAAGACATTGCCGATCAAGTCCTGCGATGACAAGCAATCACGCAAGGCGCAGATCGAATGCCTTGCGCCCAACCGGCGTGTGGTGATTGACGTCCAGGGGCCGGCCAAGTAAGACCGAAAAAGACCGAAACCGCGAACACCCAAGACCCCGACCCGGAATGAAAAAACCCCGCCGATGCGGGGTTTTTTCTGTCCAGCGCTGTGCGCGCGATTTTCGAGTCATGCTTTTATACAGGCATGCCCGGAGACTGTGAATGGAAACTGTTGACCTGTTGATAGAAGCGCGCTGGGTGGTCCCGGTGGAACCCGCCGGCATTGTCCTCGAGCACCACAGCGTCGCCGTCCAGGACGGCAAGATTCACGCCGTCGTCCCCAGCAGCGACGCGGTGCAGCGCTTCGAGGCGCGTGAGCGCGTCACACTTGACAGCCACGCGTTGATTCCTGGCCTCGTCAACGTCCACACCCATGCAGCGATGACGCTGATGCGCGGGCTCGCCGACGACTTGCCGCTGATGACCTGGCTCACCAAGCACATCTGGCCGGCCGAGGCCAAGCACGTGTCGCACGCGTTTGTACGTGATGGCACCTTGATTGCATGCGCAGAAATGCAGCGCGGTGGCGTCACCTGCATGAACGACATGTATTTTTTCCCGGAAGCGAGCGCCGAAGCCTGCCTGCGGAGCGGGATGCGCGCTGCGCTTGGCTTGATCGCCATCGAATTCCCCACCGCTTATGCCGCCAGCGCAGATGACTATCTGAGCAAGGGTCTTGCGTTACGCGATCAGTTGCGTCACGAAGAGTTGCTGTCGTTTTGCCTCGCGCCACACGCGCCCTATACCGTCAATGACGCGACCTTCACGCGCGTTGCCGGTTACGCTGCCGAACTCGGCCTGCCGGTGCATGTGCACTTGCACGAAACTGCGCACGAAATCGCCGATACCGCCAATGCCTTTGGCCGCGCCGGTGAGCGCCCGCTGGAAAGGTTGCACCGTCTGGGTTTGGTCAATCCACAATTGATCGCCGTGCACGCCGTACATTTAAACGGCACCGACATCGCCCTGCTGGCCAAGTATGGCGTCTCCGTGGCCCACTGCCCGACATCCAATCTCAAACTCGCAAGCGGCATAGCGCCATTGGCCGCACTGCTTGATGCAGGCGTCAATATCGGCATCGGCACCGATGGCGCGGCCTCCAACAACCGCCTCGACATGTTTGCCGAGATGCGTCTCGCAGCCTTGCTCGCCAAAGGGTCCTCGGGGCGTGCCGACGTGCTGCCGGCCCAGACCGCCCTGCACGCAGCGACCCTGGGGGGCGCACGGGCCTTGGGACTGGATGCGCGCATCGGGTCGATTGCACCCGGAAAGTATGCCGATCTTGCTGCCGTGGATCTTGGCGGCATCGAGTCGCAACCCGTTTTTGACACGATTTCTCACCTCGTATACGTCAGCGCGCGCAGCGATGTCAGCGACGTGTGGGTCAACGGAAGGCAAGTGGTAAAAAAGCAACAGCTGCGATGGATCGCAAAAGAGGAGTTGGAATCCGTCGCCCTCCTGTGGCAAAATCGGGTCAAATAGCCGGTGAAAGCGCATTTGACCCACCTGCCCATTTTGAGCAAAGTATTTAATATTTAAGCGCGCGCGTGGGTTAGTCGCACACACGGGTGGCTGCAAGTTGCTAAAATGCGCAAGTTGGTTAGGGGCGCAAGCTGGGATCATCGAATTTTTTCAAGACCATAAGTCCATTTCGCAGAAAGAGGAGAAAAATGAAATTCTCGACCAAACTCGGTGTGCTGCTTGCCGCTATCGGCCTGGGCGCTTCCTTGGGCGTTTCCGCTCAGCAAAGCAAAGACGGCTACGTGCAGGACCAGCGTGGCGTGATCGTGCGCAACTCCAATTTCGGCGACCCGAAGATCGGCAACCTTTGTTGGCGTACCGGCTACTGGTCGCCCGCGATCGCCAACTGCGAATGCGATGCCGACATCGTTGGTGCTGCTTGCCGTCCGGCACCGCCGCCGCCGCCCGCAGCCAAGCCTGCCCCGGCTCCTGCGCCGGCAGCTAAACCCGCCGCCAAGCCTGCAGCCAAGCCCGCAGTGGCTGCACAAAAAGTCACCTTCGCCGCTGACGCTTTCTTCGACTTCAACAAAGCTGTTCTGAAGCCGGAAGCCAAAGCCAAGCTCGACGACCTCACCGGCAAGCTCAAGGGCATCACCCTTGAAGTCATCATCGCCGTCGGCCACACCGACGCCGTGGGTGGCGATGCCTACAACCAGAAGCTGTCGGTCAAGCGTGCTGAAGCCGTCAAGGCCTATCTGGTGACCAAGGGCATCGAGCCGAATCGTATCTACACCGAAGGCAAAGGCAAGAAGCAGCCGGTCGCAGATAACAAGACCGCCGAAGGCCGTGCCAAGAACCGTCGCGTGGAAATCGAAGTAGTGGGTACCCGCGCCCAGTAATTGATTCACGATTCGCAAAAAGCCCCGCTCCGGCGGGGCTTTTTGTTTGTGGAGCGGGTTTCGATTTGAAAGGACACTATCTGATGCAACGCCCCAGCCAGCGCGCGCCTAACCAATTGCGCCCCGTCACCATCACACGTGGCTATACCAAGCATGCAGAAGGCTCGGTGCTGATCGCCTTTGGAGACACCAAGGTGCTGTGAACCGCCAGCGACGAAGACAAGGAGCCGGGCTTCCTGAAGGGGAAAGGCCAGGGTTGGCTCACCGCCGAATACGGCATGCTGCCGCGCTCCACCCACACCCGCAGTGACCGCGAAGCCGCGCGCGGCAAACAATCGGGCCGCACGCAGGAGATCCAACGTTTGATCGGCCGCTCGCTGCGCGCCGTCACCGACATGCAACTGCTGGGCGAGCGCACCATCCAGATTGATTGCGACGTGTTGCAGGCTGACGGTGGCACGCGCACCGCCAGCATCACCGGCGCGTGGGTGGCGGTGCACGATGCCATCAGTGGCTTGATCGCACGCGGCGCGCTCAGCGCCAATCCGCTGCGCGACCACGTCGCCGCGATTTCGGTGGGGATTTTTGAGGGCGTGCCGGTACTGGACCTCGATTACCCCGAGGATTCGAATTGCGACACCGACATGAACATCGTGATGACCGGTGCCGGTGCCTTCGTTGAGGTACAAGGAACGGCCGAGGGCGCGGCCTTCAATCGTGCCCAGATGAACGCCCTGCTCGACCTCGCCGGTGCAGGCATTGCGGACTTGATTGCGAAACAGAAGCACGCGATCGGCGCATAACCTTCAGCGCAAGATTCCGCCCAGATTTCCGCTTTACACGGACAGCCCCATGAAAGAAATCGTCATCGCCTCCAACAACGCGGGCAAGCTGCGCGAAATTGAAGCGATCCTGCACCCGCTCGGTTTCAAGGCGGTGCCGCAGTCGGCGTTCAACGTGCCCGAAGCGGAGGAGCCGCATCCGACCTTTGTTGAGAATGCACTGGCCAAGGCGCGCAACGCGGCGCAATACACCGGCATGCCCGCGCTCGCTGACGACTCGGGCATCTGCGTTCATGCACTGCGCGGAGCACCCGGTGTGCTATCTGCACGCTACGCAGGTGAGCCGAAGTCAGACGAGCGCAACAACCAGAAACTCGTCGCCGCGCTCAAAGACAATGATGACAGGGCGGCCTACTACTTCGCGGCACTGGTGGTGGTGCGTCACGCTGCAGATCCGCAGCCGCTGATTGCCGAAGGACGCTGGGCCGGCGAAGTAATTGAAGCGCCACGCGGTGACAATGGCTTCGGTTACGACCCCTACTTCCTGCTGCCGGATCTGGGCAAGACCGCCGCTGAACTCGACGCGCGCGAAAAAAACCTGGTCAGCCATCGCGGCAAGGCCTTGCGCCGGCTGGCGGCACTGATCCAGGAACAGTGGTAATCCCGATCAAACTGATCGCGCCGGAGGGCGCAAAGCTGCCGGGCAGTCGGACCAGCCCGGCAGGACTGGGAGTGTCTTCTCCGGAGCCCAACTCACTCAATGCACGCGCAGGCCGCTTCAATGCCGTCACCGCCCACACGCAGCCGGGCCAAATCACCCTCGCGAGCCTGCCGCCACTCTCGCTCTACGTGCATTTTCCCTGGTGCATCAAAAAATGCCCCTACTGTGACTTCAATTCGCACGCCGTGGATGGCAACACGGCCATCCCCGAAGCGCGCTACATCGACGCACTGATCCGCGACCTGGAGTTGTCGCTACCACTGATCTGGGGCCGCCGCATCCACACAATTTTCTTTGGCGGGGGTACGCCAAGCCTGTTGTCTCCCAAGGGTTTCGCGAGGCTCATGTCGGAGATCCGCTCCAGGAGCGGCTTGGAGGCCGATGCCGAAATCACCCTGGAGGCCAACCCCGGCACCTTTGAAGCGGAAAAGTTCGCCGCTTACCGCGACAACGGTGTCAACCGTCTCTCGATCGGCATCCAGAGTTTCGATAGCGCGCAGTTGCAAGCGCTCGGGCGGATTCACGACGGCAATGAAGCGCGCAAGGCCGTCGAGATCGCTGCAAAACTGTTCGACAATTTCAATCTTGATCTGATGTACGCCTTGCCTGGGCAAACCGCCGCACAATTGCAGACCGAAATCGACACCGCGCTCAGCTTCGATCCACCGCATCTGTCCTACTACCACCTCACGCTGGAACCGAACACGGTATTCGCCAAATATCCGCCGTCACTGCCGGACGACGACGCGGCAGCGGAGATGCAAACGTTGATCGAATCACATCTGGCAAGCGCGGGCTACGAGCACTACGAAACCTCGGCCTACGCCAAGCCAGGGCGCCAAAGCCGCCACAACATCAACTACTGGCGGTTCGGTGACTACCTTGGCATTGGCGCCGGCTCACATGGCAAGCTCTCGTTCGCACATCGTATCTTGCGCACGGCGAAACTCCGTCAGCCGGAAAGGTACATGGCGGGTTGTGAATCGGATGCACCGCTGGCCGAAGAGCGTGAAGTCGCCGCCGGAGAGTTGCCGTTCGAGTACATGATGAACGCGCTGCGTCTCACCGAAGGGTTCGCGGTACGCGAGTTTGGTGAGCGCACTGGCCTGCCAGTCAGCAGCGCAGATCAGGCGTTGAACGAAGCCGAACGCAAGGGCCTCATCACGCGAGATCATTTGCGCATCGCGCCCACCGCACGTGGGCGCGTGTTCTTGAACGATTTGTTGCAACTATTTCTGTAGCGACCCGATACCGCGAGAAACCACCCATTACACGGGCGTTGCCCGCGCTAATCGTCTGCCTTGCATGCATTGCCGTGGTGAGTCCACGACACCACCTTGGTAGCGTCCAATTCAAAGACTGTTTGGCAAGAGAAGTGTGTGAGGGACGGCCCCACGCCGCCGAGCACCCTGGAGGAGTACGCACCGTTGCCGATTCTTGTCGTGTGAACGATGCCCGGAGAGGCCGGCCGGTAGACCATTTTCTCCGACGAGTAGGACAAGAATTTCCGGCCGGCGGTCTCGTAAGCTTGCAGCGGCGGGCCCCAAGCACGCACCAAATCTATCTCCTCACGACCCACCCATGAATTGAGAATCTTTTCATAGCCGGCGGTGGTCGCGCACGATGCCAGCAAGGCTGCAATTGCCATCAATGCGAGGCGAGCCATATTGCTCCTCCATAAAGGCGATGTCCCGAAGGTAGTTGAAGCTTGAGTTGGTGGTTGAAACAGTCGAGGGCCCAGAATGCGGGCTCTCAACATCCTCAACCTGAAACCAGGAAAGCTCAACTACCATGATGAAGTCTACTCGCAAGGAAGGAATCTCGAAGCTGCGCGTTGTCAACCAGGACTGGAAGACGCTGGCATCACAGCCGTTGTTGATGGCCTACCTGCAGGCAGCGCTGTTCAGCTGCATGTGAAGCAGGTGCCTAACTTAAATCCAGATTGAAATTGGTCTTGACTGTGGGGACCACTCTGGCCGCGAGAGGCGATTCAACCTGTCGAAAGTTTCGATCATGTGCGCGGGTTGCGCACAGATCTCTGCGCACCGGCTACGGTTATCATTCGCCCCCGTGCAAACCATGAGATCCAGTTCCGACATTCCTCGCCTGCGCTGGCTGGCTGCGTGCCTCGTCCTGCTGTTCGGCAACGCCTCAGCCGCAGATGGGGACATCGCATCGCTGGAAGCGGCGGCACAGCGCGGCGATGCAGCGGCGCTCTACTCGCTAGCGGAGAAGGTCCGGCGCGGCGACGAGATTACGCGCGATATCCAGAAGTCCAATGCGCTCTATTGCAAGGCAGCGGCACGAGGGAATGTCGATGCGCTGCTGGAGCTCGGGCTGATCCATTCGTCGGGCCGCGAAATGCTGGCCAACGAAGGCGTCGGTGCGCTGCTGATCAACATGGCAGCCGAGCGCGGCAGCGAGCGCGCGAAAGAACTTCTCCCGTACGTTAGCCGCGGAACCAACAGCATGATTCCCGCGTGCCTGAGCGAGGAGATGGCCGCCGTGGCCACAACACGCGCGATCGCGGTGCCGGCGGCGCGCAAGGACATCGAACTGCTGGTCCAGCAATGGGCGCCGCAGTACGCCGTTGATCCCGATCTCGTGCTTGCGTTGATCGACGTCGAATCGCGCTTCGATCCGGCTGCGGTGTCGCCGAAAATGGCGCAGGGATTGATGCAGCTGATTCCGGCGACCGCCGCCCGCTTCGGCGTGAAAAATTCCTTCAATGCGCTCGACAATCTGAAAGGCGGGCTGGCCTACCTGCGCTGGTTGATGGCTTACTTCAAAGGTGACGTCGAATTAGTGCTCGCGGCGTACAACTCCGGCGAACAAACCGTCGAGCGCTATCGAGGTATTCCTCCGTACCGGGAAACGCGCAATTACGTGCGGCAAATCACGAGCGTCTACAAAAAAGCCAGCCACCCGTATCTCGCGGAAATCTCTGCGCCGTCGACGGTGCTTGGCGAGATCAGACGAAGCGATTAACCGCACAGCGCGTCCGATCAATTTCACCGCATGAGAAGCATCAAAAACGCGCAATGAAAAAAAACGGAAACCGTCGTTGGGCAACGGTTTCCGGGTTGGTAGGCCGTGTTGGACTTGAACCAACGACCAAAGGATTATGAGTCCTCTGCTCTAACCAACTGAGCTAACGGCCCGGTGATTTTTTCAGGCGCGCGATGGTATCACGCCACGATGACGGCACGCTGCAAACGCCGTCGCTCATGCAGGTTGTTGGCCACCAGGGCGCCGACCACCAGCGCCGCTCCAACCAACTCGGATGCGGCAAACCGCGCGCCTTCGACATAGCGAATAGCAAACGTCACGACCGGCATGAGGTTAAGCAGGAGGATGGTGTTGAGTGGCCCGATGCGCCGGTTGCCGGCGTTCCAGAGAAACATCGCCGCCACCACGCCGAAGAAAGAGACATAGAGTAGTTCCGGCGCAATCGACACCAGCGCCGCTGAGGTTGGCCAGCTGGCGGCTCCTGCCATCCAGGCAATGCACCATACCAGCAGGATCACCCCCAATCCCGGCAAGGACGTAAGGGCGGTGAAGCGCAGTGAGGACCAGCCGGCAAACATGCCCAGCATGAGCGTATAGGTAATCCACGCGACGGCCCCGAGGAACACCATGCCGTTGCCGATCATTTCCTGTGTACCCATGCCGACCGTAAAATTCAAGGCGTCGCCGCCGCGCGTCACCGCGGTCACCACACCACCGAAAGCGCAGCACAGGCAGGCAAGCGTGAACGGGGCGGGGTGAATGCCGCGCAACAGCCACTGCGCGACCGCCGTCATCGCCGGCTGCAGCATTAGAATGATCACCGCAACTTCGGGGCGGGTCATCGAGAGCCCGACAAAGACCAGCAGCGCGGAACCGGCAATGCCGAATCCTCCGGCGATTGTCACGAGATGCCCGCGCCCTTCGAGGCGCAGAGCGCCGGTTCCTTCGCGTATCACCAGCAACAGCGTGAACAACACCACCGCTACGCCATAGCGCACCACCGACATCGAATAGCCGTCGATCACCCGCATGGCGTTCTTGGCCACCGGCAGTTGTCCACCCCAGATCAGCACCGCCACCAGAACCAGCAGCAAACCGAAACGGAATTCGCTGCCGCGCTGGTTCATGCCTGAAACCCGCGGGCAAAAACAAGCCCGCGCGAAGCGGGCCTGGATAGGGGGCCAATGTCAGGCTTGAAGATCAATTGGTCTCTTCGAGATAGCTCTTTAGTTTTTCCGAACGCGACGGATGGCGCAGCTTGCGCAGCGCCTTCGCTTCGATCTGGCGGATACGCTCACGCGTCACGTCAAACTGCTTACCGACTTCTTCGAGTGTATGGTCGGTGCTCATCTCGATACCAAAACGCATGCGCAGCACCTTTGCTTCGCGCGGGGTCAGCGTATCGAGCACGCCCTTGGTGACATCGCGCAGACTGTCGTACATCGCCGCTTCAGTCGGCGCAAGCGTGTTGCTGTCTTCGATGAAATCACCGAGATGCGAATCGTCGTCGTCGCCAATTGGCGTTTCCATCGAGATCGGCTCTTTGCTGATCTTGAGGATCTTGCGAATCTTGTCTTCCGGCATCTCCATCTTGATCGCCAGAGTTGCGGGATCAGGCTCGACGCCGGTCTCTTGCAAAATTTGCCGCGAAATGCGATTCATCTTGTTGATGGTCTCGATCATGTGCACCGGGATGCGGATGGTGCGTGCCTGGTCGGCAATCGAGCGCGTAATGGCCTGGCGGATCCACCACGTGGCATAGGTCGAGAACTTGTAACCGCGCCGGTACTCGAACTTGTCCACCGCCT
>JANLTL010000102.1:0-4549 GCA_031362905.1 Burkholderiales bacterium
CGCCTGCTCAGGCGTGCCGAATACCACGATGGGGTGCGGGCCGAACAGATTGATATGCACAGTGGAGGCCGCCGCCATGCCGCCGCCATGGCTGCACACCTCGTGCATCATGATCGCGGCTTCGGTCACGCCGAGGCCTGAGCCACCGTAGGCCTGCGGCATGGTGATGCCGAGCCAGCCGGCCTCGGCCATCGCGCGGTGAAACTCGCGTGGGAAGGCACCGTCTTCGTCGCGCGCGAGCCAGTATTCGTCGTCGAACTTGCGCACTACGGCGCGCACGCCTTCACGGATGGCGTGGTGGTCGTCACTGATGGAGAAATCCATGGATTGGGCCGGGTGAGTGGGACGGTTGAACGGAACTGCGGAACTATGGAACTATGGAATTGTGCGGGATGGAAAGTTGGTGCAATATGATAACCACTTGATCTGCGCGACTGGGGGCACTGCGGTACATTGGGCACCAACGGTTCGCAGCTTGACCTGATTGATTGCCCGATTGCCTTGCATTTGCCGCTGTTGCCCCTGTTGCTCCGGTTCGCCTGCCTGTCTTGTTTCGCGCACCCGCCTTCCTGCTTCTTCCACACCCTTTCTTCCGGGGAGCACACATGAATCGCATTCTTGGCCTTGCCGCTGCCTCCTTGTTGATGTTTGCGGCCGGCGCCGCGCTGGCGCAGCCCTATCCCAACCGCCCGGTAAAGATCGTCGTGCCTTATCCGGCCGGGCAGGGCACCGATGTCGCGGCGCGCTATCTGGCACAACAGCTCTCCAAGCAGCTGGGCCAGAACGTGATTGTCGAAAATCGCGCCGGCGCGGCCGGCAACATCGGCGCGCAGTTCGTTGCCAAGTCACCGGCGGATGGCTACACTTTGCTGATGGGCACCAACGCGACCCACGCCGCCGCGCCCTTTCTGTTCGTCAATCCCGGTTTTGACCCCGCTGCCGATTTTGACCCGATCGCCCTTACCGGCGTGCTGCCGATGGCGGTGGTCACCACGCCCGCCAATCCTGTCGACAGCCTGCAAAAGCTCGCCGAGGCGGCGCGCGCCAAGCCCGAAACGATCAACGTGGCGGTGACCACCACCACCTCGCGCAGCACACTCGAGATGATTCGCCAGCAGGCCGGCGCCCCCCTGTTTCCGGTGCTCTACAAGGGCAGCGCGCAGGCGATCGCCGATGTCATCGGCGGGCAGGTCGCCTTCATGGTCGATACGGTCGCATCGGTTCGTTCACAAGTGACCAGCGGCCGGCTCAAGGCCATCGCGATCACCTCGCTCACCTCCAGCGAGTTGTTGCCGGGTGTCAAATCGGTGGCCGAGCAGGGCGCGGCAAATTTTCAGATCGTCGGCTGGAACGTGCTGTTTGCGCCCAAGGGCACGCCGCCCGAAGCCGTGCGCCTGCTGGCCACAGAGCTGGCCAGGATCATGGCGCTCGCCGAAACCCGCGAGCGCCTGCTCATGCTCGGAGTGGACCCGCAAACCCTGACGGGCACCGAGCTCACCGCATTTTTGCGCACCGAGCGCGACAAGTGGGGCACCCTGATCCGCGCCATGGGCATCAAGGCGGAGTAGTTCGGGCCGGAGTGGTCCTGGCCGAAGTGATCCGCGCAAGCGGCAAGCTGCGCCCAGGGCAAACCTGGGCAGCGCGGGCCGGCTCTGCGCAGGCGCGCGCGCTTTTAGCGCGCCGCTTTGCGAATCTCTTCCTTGAATTCGGCCAGCACGCGCGCGCCATCGATGCCCTTGGCGGTGGCGTCCTTGATCCATGCGCCCTCGAGCGACGCCGTCTTCTTCTTCAGATCATCGACAAACGCCGGGCTCGCGGTAATCGTGGCGACATTGCTCTTGGCGAGTGCGGCATTGGCTTCGCGGTCACGCTGGTCCCAGGCGCGCCCGACCGCGCGCGAGAAGCCTTCGCCCGACACCGCCATGATTGCGTCCTGGTCGGCCTTGGGCAATTTGTTGAAGCTCGCCTCGTTCATGAAAAACACGAAGCTGGTGTTGTAGAGCCCGCCCGGAAACAGGGTGGCGTGCTTGACCAGGTTGGTGAGCTTGAATGCATCGACCGACTCGGACGGAAAGAACACGCCATCGACCACCCCGGCGAGCATCAGCTCATACGACTCCGGTGCCGGCTTGAGCGTGACATTGGCGCCGATCAGGGTGCCGACATCGTTGACCATGCCGCCGCCGACGCGAAACTTGATGCCTTGCAGATCCGCCGCTGCGGCAATTGCGCGCTTGTTGTTGTAGATCTGCCCCGGCCCGTGGGCAAACAACGCCAGCACCTTGAGGCCCTTGTGCTCGCCGGCGGCGGCGAGGTATTTTTCGTGCATGCGCCAGTAGGCCACCGACAGCGGCTCGGCGCTATCCGACAAAAATGGCAGCTCGGTCAGTTTGGTCAGGGCAAAGCGCCCGGGGATGTAGCCGTGAATGCTGAAGCTGACGTCAGCGAGGCCGTCACGGATTGCATCGAAGTGGCCGCCCGGGCTGGCCACGCCCTTGGGCAAAATATTGACCTTGACGCGCCCCTGCGTGGCCTTCTCGACCGCCGCGGCCCACGGCAGCATGACTTCGCGATGCATCATGTGGCCGGGTGGCACCCAGCTCGATGCGGTGAGCACCGTCTGCGCGGAAACAGCGGCGCAACACAGCAGCGCGCAGGCAGCAGCCAGACTGCAAATGTGGCGAACCAGCGATGAGGTGCGCGGCGAAAATGGCATGATGGTCTCCGGTCAGAGGGGCGATCGATCGCGCACATGACGGTCAGAGGCGGCAGTCACGATGGCGTGTTTGGATTGGATGAATCTTCATATATTATGAAGAGATGCGTCCCACTGCGCAATCTCTGTTGAATCCGCCGCTTTCGGCCCACCTGGCAAACACACGATGAATCTCTCGCGCATCATCGAGCACTGGGCCGGCATGACGCCTGCGAAATGCGCGATTCATTTTCAGGGCGAGGACATTTCCTACCCTGAACTGTGGCAGCGCATTGAGGCTGCCACCGGCACCCTGGCGCAGCGCTTCTCGGTGCTGCCGGGTGAGCGCATTGCGTATCTTGGCCTCAATCACCCTGACTTCATCGTCTTCTTGATGGCGCTGGCGCGCCTCGGCGCGATTGCCGTACCGCTCAATATGCGCCTTGCGCCGGCTGAGCTCGCGGCAATACTGGAGAACGCCGGTGCGCGGCTCCTGTTGTGCGATGAGGCGATGCGCGGCGCCGGCACGGCGGCAGCCAACCTGGCAAAGGTGGCGACGGAGTCTGCGACGGCGCTGAGCGCCACTGGTCCGGAAGATG
The DNA here is from genome assembly GCA_031362905.1 of Burkholderiales bacterium. GTDB lineage: Bacteria > Pseudomonadota > Gammaproteobacteria > Burkholderiales > JAEUOS01 > CANJDH01. The sequence goes on from JANLTL010000102.1 coordinate 3,295, forward strand.
GCGCCAAGACGCGCTCCCACCAAAGCCTTCAGGGCGATGACGACAGTCCGCTGTTGCTCGTTTACACCTCCGGCACTACCGGCAAACCCAAAGGCGCGCTGCACACCCAAGCCAATCTGCTGTGGAACATCCAGTCGGCGATTGCCGCGCAGGACATCAACGCGCACGATCATCTGCTCAATGCCCTGCCGATGTTTCATGTCGGCGGACTGTGCATTCAACTGCTGCCCGTGCTCGCAGCGGGCGGTACTGTCACCCTGCATGCGCGCTTTGATCCTGCGGCATGGGTCAGCGATGTCGCTGCGCGCCGCCCCACTCTTTCGCTGCTGGTGCCGGCGACCCTGAAAGCCATTCTCGATCACCCCTTGTGGCCCGCCGCCGACTTGTCGAGCCTGCGTTTCATCAACACGGGTTCATCCACCGTGCCGCGCTCAATGATCGACGCGATGCATGCGCGTGGCGTGCCGGTGAGCCAGGTCTATGGCGCGACCGAGACCGGGCCGGTGTCGATCGTGCTGCGCCCCGAACACGCGGTGGCGCACGCGGGCAGCACCGGCAAACCGGCGCTGCATGTCGAAGTGCGTTTGGTGAACGCTGACGGCAGTGACGCCGCGACCGGCGCAACGGGCGAGATCTGGGTGCGTGGCAAGAATGTGGTGGCCGGTTACTGGAACGATGCGCAGCACCCGGCGTTTGCCAATGGCTGGTTTCGCTCGGGAGATTTGGCCTATCGCGATGCGGACGGCTTTTACTGGGTGGTGGGCCGCTCCAAAGACATGATTATTTCCGGTGGCGAAAACATTTATCCGGCTGAGTTGGAAAATGTACTGGCTGACTGCGCGCAGATTCTGGACGCGGCGGTGATCGGCCAGGATGATGCCAAGTGGGGCGAAGTGGCCGTCGCCGTGATCGTCAAGAAAGCGGACGCCGCCATCGATGAAGCGGCCATCAAGCAATTGTTCGAAGGCCGCCTGGCCCGCTTCAAGCATCCGCGCCGCGTGATTTTTGTGGACGCGCTGCCCAAGACGGCACTTGGCAAGGTCCAAAAGAACGTACTCAAGGAACAACTGGCCTCGATGCGCGCTTGATCGCGGCGGCGAACCGTCGCGCGCCCTCAATACCCGATCGCCGCCCCATCGCTGCGCGGATCAGAGCCGCCCATGCGCAGCCCGCTCTTCGGATCGATGGTGATGCCGTGCGCGTGGCCGGCGAGTTCGTTGAACGGCCCCCAGCGATTGAGCTTGTGGCCGCGTCG
>JANLTL010000134.1:0-3077 GCA_031362905.1 Burkholderiales bacterium
ATCCTGAACGCCGAGTCCAAGGTGATCGGTTCGAGCTACAGCGACGGCCCGCTGGGGCGCATCGAGGCAACTGATGTGATCAAGCTGGTCAATTTTTACGAAGCGCAGAAGAACAAGTAGGCCGCGCATCGCTTGAACAGAAGAGTCCGTGACGAAAAAGGCCGCCTTCCAGGGCGGTCTTTTTTATGGACAGGCAATTCCGGGCGACGGCCTGCCGCCGAGTTGACCGGTGGCGGAAGGGAGTGGGAGTCGAACCCACCAGGGACGTCTGACGCCCCTCTCCGGGTTTGAAGTCCGGGCACTCCACCGGGAGCAATTCCCTTCCGTGGACAGCAAATTTTACAGGCGCGCAGCCTAGGGGTCGCCAAACACCTCGCGTGGCGGCCGTTGCAACAGACGTTCGTCGCCGAGACGCCGGGTGAATTTGGCGCGGTCGAAAAATTCGAGAATCTCGATCGACAGGTTGCGCCCGACGCCGGAGCGGTCGCGAAAGTCGGTTGCCTTGAAGCGCTGCGTGCGCTCCGGCCCGGCCAGTGCTGCGGCATGCGCAGCCCACCGATGCACGGTGGCGGGCAGGGCGAAGCGCTCTTCCGATACCCGCCACACCATCTGCTGCTGGGCCGCGCGCACCAGCAGATCCTTGACGGGCCGCGCCTGCAGTTTGAGTGGCAAGGCCAGTTCGGCCACCGTGGGGGGGCGGTCGCCCTCGGCCACGAGGATTTTGTTGATGCGCTCCCAGAGCACCTGATCAGCGCCGCGCAGACCCGTGCTGTGGCCGGGCAGGCGCAACGCCGCACCGCTGCGCACCAGCGCGGCAGATGCCACGAGATCGGCTCCCAGAGCGGCTCTCAGGGCAGGTGCCAGTTTGATGGCGGAGCCTTCGAGCAAGCGATCTTCGGGCACGCCCGGTGTATTGGGTGAGCGTGCGTGCCAGGCTTTCACAACCTCAAGGGCAGCCTGCCGCGCCGACTGCCAATGGGATGGCAGGAAGCCGAACTCCGGCGCAGGGCGCAGCAGATTGCTGTTCGCCGCGAGCGTGTCGAACTCTGCGGCAGCGAGATTGCGGCAGGCAGCAAAGCGTGACAGGTTCAGCCCGTTGGGAGACGCCGCCAGTGCAGCACCGAGCGCTTGCGCCGGGTCAGCGTGCTCCATTGCCTGCAGATACGCGATGCGTGCGGGGCGGGCACGGCCCCGCAGTGGCGCGAATACGTCGATGACGCGGCCGCCCCCGATCGTGCGCCGTGCCGATTGATCACGCAGGATCACGGCATCGCCATGGCAGGCGCCCAGCGGGCGATCGAGCACCAGTTGCGCCAGGCCGGATGTGCCCGGCGCCAGCGCATCGGCTTCGAGCAGGGCCACGCGCCCGGTGACATCGGCCGCGCCGATGTGGGCGTGCACCGGCGTCCAATGCCGCAATGGGCGTGTTTCGGATGCGAGCACACGCAAGCGCAAGTCAATGCGGGTGGCGGCAGGTGCTGCGCTCGCGGTACCGACCCAATCGCCGCGCACGATCGTGGCGTGGGCGATACCGGGCCCGGCGAGGTTGAGGGCGCAGCGCTGGCCCGCGCTGGCGCCTTGGGCAGCGCGGTTTTGTGCATGCAGGCCGCGCACCCGTGCAGAAACGCCTGCGAGCAGCAGCTTGACTTCGTCGCCCACCGCGACCGCCCCGGCGATGATGGTGCCGGTGACCACCAGGCCCGCACCAGCGACGGTGAACGTGCGGTCCACCGTCATGCGGAACATGCCGGCAGGGTCAGGTCTGCGCGTGGCTTGCAAACTCGCCAGATGCGCGCGCAGGGCGGGCAGGCCCACACCGGTGATCGACGAGAGCGGGAACACCGGTGATCCCGCCAGCGCGGTCGGTGCGAGCAGGGTCGCGATCTCACCGGCCACGGCATCGACCTGGGCTGGATCGACCGCATCAATCTTGGTGAGGGCGACCACCCCCACCTTGACGCCGAGCAGATCGAGAATCGCCAGGTGCTCGCGGGTTTGCGGCATCGGGCCATCGTCGGCTGCAATCACCAGCAGCGCGCAATCGATGCCCGATACGCCGGCGAGCATGTTGTGCACGAAGCGCTCGTGGCCAGGCACATCGACAAATCCCATCGCCTGCGCAGCGTCCCCCGGTGCGTAGGCAAAGCCCAGATCGATGGTCATGCCGCGACGCTTTTCTTCGGGCAGGCGGTCGGCGTCGACGCCGGTGAGGGCTTTGACCAGCGAGGTCTTGCCATGGTCAACGTGACCGGCGGTAGCGATGATCATGCTGGCCAAATCATGTTGCGGCCGGCGCGAGCTGCGCCAGCTGTGCGGTCAATGCCGCAGCATCTTCGACAGTGCGAAAGTCGAGCACCAGCGCGTCGTCTTCGATGCGTCCAATCACCGGCACCGGCAGGGCACGCAAGGCGGCGGCGAGGCGCGTCAGCGCCGCGCCGCGCCCCTTGCCGCGCGCAGCGAGCGGCGCGATCGCCAGACCCGCGCTCGGCAGCTTTTCGAGTGGTTGCGCGCCCGAGCCGATTTCGCTCGCGCAATCGATCAGCGTCACGGCCGCCCAACCGGCGAGACGCGCAGCGAGCACCGGCTGCACCTCGGTGGCGCTGGCGCGAATCGCCACGGGCGTGCGCGTGAGCAAGCGCAAGGCCGGCAAACGCTCACACAGGCGTGCCGGGTCGAGATAGAGGCGCAGCACCGCTTCGAGCGCCGCCAGGGTCATCTTGTCCACGCGCAAGGCGCGCTTCAAGGGATTGCGCTTGATCTTCGCAATCAAATCAGCGCGCCCGGCGATGATGCCCGCCTGCGGGCCGCCGAGCAGTTTGTCACCGCTGAAGGTGACGAGATCAGCGCCTTGTGCCAACGTGCCCTGCACGGTGGGCTCGCGCGGCAGGCCATACGCGGCCAGATCAATCAGTGAGCCGGCGCCGAGGTCATTGACCAAAGGAATGCCACGCGCCTGACACAAGGCCGCAAGCTCATTCTCGGGCACCGCTGCCGTGAAGCCTTGCACGATGAAGTTGCTGGTGTGCGCCTTCATCACCAGCGCGGTCTTGGCATGGATTGCGTTCGCGTAATCGGCC
>JANLTL010000143.1:0-1899 GCA_031362905.1 Burkholderiales bacterium
GCGCTCTGGATTGCCGAAAAATGCGCGAAGAGGTCGTTGCCGCCGCCATCGGGAGTGATGAAACCGAAACCCTTGGAGTCATTGAACCACTTAACCACACCTGTTGCCATGTCTTGATATCCTAAAAAATAAAATGAAGAGGTTTGGAAACCTCTCGGGAAACGATGGTCAAGACGGCGGGATGATGAAGGTGTGCCAGACATCCGCGCGAAAAGACGGCGCGGGGTACGGATCCAAACAACAACGACACTAACTTGAAAATCGTAACTGCGCACTATGCGCCCTGCGAACGCTTTTGGCAATCTATTCCAAGTGTTTTTGCCGTAAGTAGGCATTTTTTGCTGCAAAGTGTGCGTTTTTCGCATCAAACCGGCCGCCCACGATGAAAGTCCGGGGAAACGCGGCTATTTTGGCCAAATCTGATTCAGGCGACGTGCACGGGCGCGCAACTACGTCGCATTGCCGCGGGCGCGCCGGCGCGCCTACAATCACCCCCATATCCGCGCAGCCCTCACTGGTTGCCCCAAAACGGACGTCGCGTCTCCCCTCCCTAAAGCCAAGAAAGCCCAAACCCATGAAAAAGCCGGTGAACAAGCGACGCAAGCTGCTCGGTGCCCTAGGCGCCGGTGCAATCACCGCGCAGTGGCCTGGCAGGGCACACGCCCAAACTTACCCAGCCAAACCGGTGCGCTTCATCATGCCCTATCCGCCTGGCGGCAGCTCGGAAATTCTTGCACGCCCGATTGCGCAAGAACTCACCAAGCTGATGGGTCAATCAGTATTCATTGATTACAAACCCGGCGGTGGCTCCACCATCGGCGCAGACTTTGTCGCCAAATCCCCTCCCGACGGTTACAACGTCGTGATGTTGCTTACCGCCCACGCCGTGAACGCAACACTGATGCCAAAGCTGCCCTACGACACAGTCAAAGACTTTGCGTCGATCACGCTGGCCGCCACGCTGCCGCTTGCGGTGGTGGTGCACGCACAGTCGCCAATCAAATCGATGGCCGATCTGATCGCATTTGCCAAAGCCAATCCGGGCAAGCTCAACTACGCATCCGCCGGACCGGGTAACACCAGCCATCTCGCGGTCGAATATTTCAAATCCGTGGTGGGCGTCAACATGACCCACGTGCCCTACAAGGGCAGCGGCCCGGCAATCACGGGTTTGCTCGGGCGTGAAGTTGATCTCATGTTCGACGCGATGTCATCATCCCTCCCGCAGATACAGGGCGGCAAATTCCGTGCACTCGCGGTCTCCACGACAAAACGCTCGCGCATCCTGCCGGAGGTGCCGACCATTTCCGAGTCCGGCGTGTCCGGGTTCGACGTGTCGGTCTGGTATGGCATATTTGCCGCGGCCGGCACGCCGCAGCCGATCGTGCAACGGCTCAATGCCGAGTTCGTCAAGGCGATGCGCACGCCCGAAGCGAGGGAGAAGATCGAGGCAGCAGGCTACGACATTGTCGGCTCCACGCCGGCCGAACTCGATGCCCATGTGAAGATGGAAATCGCGCGCTGGGCCAAGGTGGTGAAGGACTCGGGCGCGACAGCCAATTAGGACGCCCGGACCCCATGAGCGGCATCGGGACCACTGTCCGGCGCCGCCTCTCTGTTCCCTTTTTGAAAAAGGAGTTCCCATGAAGCCCTTGCGCCACTCCCTGCGCGCTCTCTTTGCGGCGGTCACTCATGCGGCCTTTGCCGCCGGTGTGGCCGCTGTGCCCGCCGTTGCTCAGGCGCAGTCATTTCCCAACAAGCCGCTGCGTCTGATTGTGCCCTACCCCGCGGGCGGCGCCACCGACATGATGGCGCGGCTGGTAGCGCAGAAGCTCACCGACAGCCTCAAGCAGCAGGTGGTGGTGGACAACAAGCCCGGTGCCGGCGGCAACATCGGCG